>JABDDS010000069.1 GCA_013287465.1 Chlamydiota bacterium
GTACTAGCATTTTATCTTGATTTTAAAACGATAAAACAAGTAAACTCTCGGAAGTGGAAGGGGCGTTAGCTCAGCTGGTAGAGCGCAACAATGGCATTGTTGAGGTGAACGGTTCGACCCCGTTACGCTCCATTTTTCTTTTTTCGAGGGGGCTCTCATGTCTTTTTTCAAATCAGTCACCCAACTTCCTCCAGATCCCATCCTCAACCTACCCATCGTTTTTGCAAAAGACCCAAAAACTTCTAAAGTCAATTTAGGGATTGGCGCCTACCTTGACAATGAAGGGAATGCTCAACTTTTGCTATCTGTCAAGCAAGCTGAAGCAGCTATCATCTCTAAAGGAAACAGCAAAAACTACCTTCCGATTGATGGTGATCCCCATTTTGTCCGAGCAAGCTCCGAGTTGGTCTTTGGCGAAAGATTATTAAATGAACTGTCGGGAAATATCTTTGCAGCACAGGCTGTTGGGGGGACTAGCGCTCTTCGCATTGGAGCCGATTTTCTGTTACAAGAGACAAGCAAAACTGTCTATATTCCCAACCCAAGCTGGCCTACCCACAAACTCATTTTTGGTCGAAGTGGTTTTGATATCCGCTCTTATAGCTACTATGACAGCACACATCACTCACTAGATTTCAATGCGATGTGCAAAGAGATCACTCTCATGCCCTCTGGAAGCGTTATTTTATTACATGCTTGCTGCCACAACCCCACGGGAATAGACCCCACATTTGAACAATGGAAAAAGCTATCCTCCTTGATAAAAAAACACAAGCTCATCCCCTTCTTCGATTTCGCTTATCAAGGGTTTGGAGCGGCACCAGATGAAGATGCAGAAGCTGTCCGTTATTTTGCCTCTCAAGGGCATGAAATGCTTGTCGCCAACTCCTTTTCGAAGAACTTTGGACTCTATGGAGAGCGCGTTGGAATGATCGCCATCATCACCCAAGACAAAGAAGCGCTCCCCAAAATTAGCAGCCAATTTAAACAGCTCATCAGAGCCAATTACTCCAACCCCCCTCGTCACGGAGCTCTTATCGTCGGACATATTTTGCAGTCCCCCGGACTCAAAGCACAGTGGCTTGAAGAACTTGCCGCCATGCGCAATCGAATGAAAACGATGCGCCAAGATTTTGTCGATGGACTAAAAGCCTCGAATACAGGTCGAGACTGGAGTTTCATGGAAAAACAGCACGGCTTTTTTTCATTCACAGGACTATCCCCTAACGAAGTAGAAAAACTCATCAAAGAACACGGAATTTACATGCTTGATAACGGACGGATCAATGTCGCTGGGCTCAATAGCCACAATATTGAACATGTCATCAAATGCATCAGTGAAGTTCTGTCTAAATGAGAAAAAAATTTCCCTATGCCTACTTCCTAATTTTCTTTTCTCTTCTAACTCTGATGAGCCTACCAAAAAGATCAGTAGAAAAAATACGTGGAAGCGCCATTGCTGTTATGACCCCCTCTTGGAAGCAACTCCTTGCGATGAAAAATTCTTTAGAATCGACAACGGCAGCTGCGGAAAAAAAATCTGCATTGACAACAGAACAAGAAGAAGAATTACAGCAACTACGCCTAAACAATACCCTTCTTCGAAGCGAAATCGCCTATCTCAAAGAAATCATGCAACATGAGATGCAGCTTTTAACCGATCTAAGCGCAACAAATGAAGCCCCTGTTTCAAAGGAAACGGTCTCATTAATAAAAAAACGACATCAATTAGAACTCCAAAAACTCCTTCAACTTCAAATTCAAGCCATCCCCGCTCGCATTATTTTTCGCTCTCCTGAAGCATGGAATAGCTCTTTATGGATTGATGTTGGAGAAATCGACAACAAAAAATTAAATTCCACTGTCATCGCCAAAAATAGCCCCGTACTCGTTGGAAACTCCATCATTGGAGTGATCGATTATGTAGGCAAAAAACAATCAAAAGTACGCCTTATCACCGATTCCGACCTCACTCCCTCTGTAAGAGCCCTCAGAAAAAGCAAAACAGAAGAAAACATCGCCTATCTTGCCAAAGGGGAAATCCATGGCAGCGGCAATCCCTTATGGCGTTCGAAAAAAAACGTGCTCAAAGGCTCAGGATTCAATTACGACTATGCGGATGAAGAAGGACCGGCTCGCGACCTACGCACGGGAAGACCTCTCGATAGCCCAGTCAACGCTCCATTTATACCCATTCTCAAAGTGGGTGACCTTCTTGTCACCACAGGCTTAGATGGCGTTTTTCCTCCAGACTTACTCGTCGCAAAAGTAATCAAGGTATACCCTTTAAAAGAAGGGGACTATTTCTATGAGCTCGATGCTATCCCCACAGCTGGAGATCTCGATGATCTTGCTTCTGTTTTTGTCATTCCCCCCATCAGCCAGGATGAATAAAAAGGATCAATAGACTTCTTTCCTCAGCGGGAACTGCTGTAAATCCACAGTCTTAATTGCTTTTTAACTTTATAAACAATTACTGAAAATTAAACTATATTGTATAATTTAAATAGAGATGCATAGGGTTAGGTTTATTTTTCCGAAATAGGTGTTTTTACGGGTGAATGCAATGCTATTCCACAAGAGCAACAAATTTCTGCTAGCCCGGGGCTTTTTCACCTTGCCGAAGATGTAGAATTCTCAGATAGATTGATTCAAGAAGTCAATAAGGTGGGTGAACAGAATCTTAATGACTTTTACGTCAAATGGAAGGGGACGGATGTTTCTCTGATAAAAAAAAGATCAATTCGTGGATTTCTTTTTAAAGCTTTCAGTAAAAAAAGTGAGCGAGCTCACAATTTTCAACGACTGTGCAAAGTAGTAGGACATGCATTTGAGGTATATGGCCCAAGAGAAGGGAGATCTCAAGAAGGGAGATTACAAAAAGGGGTGGAACGCACTCTAAAAAATGAAGGGCCATTGAACTCCCCGCTGAATGTTGTTCCTTCTGGTTTCTCTTCCGCCTCTGCTAACTTTTTACCTTTACTTAAAGCCGCACTGCCAACGACATTTAGTCGTGATGAATTAGCTTCTATCGGAAATTTTTTATCGAAATTTCCTCCAGGTGTAGTCCTTCAAATTCAAGAACAGCTAAGCCAACGTCCTCCATGCCTCAATGCGTTGCAAAAAGCAATTAACAAGGGAATAGCCTTAAACCTGTTGACCCCTGAAAACAAGCCGGTAATCTTTAAAATCGCACGATATTTGCTTTCCGAGCAAGCTTTAGCGCATCAAGCTCTAGTGGCAAATGACCCTCAGGAGACAGTATCATCCTTACGCACGCTAGCTAATGTATTTGGAGATCGTTTTGCACGTGGAGCTGGAAATGCATCTTCACAAAAACTAGAAGGAGGAGATACCGATGTGCATGTGAAAGCCTGGAGAAATTTTTTATTCCATTCGGATTTTAAAGGAATAGAAAAAGAAAAAATAGAAAGTCTTGTTGGAAATATCATATCTACGTTAAGGCTTTCCTCTTCGACTTTAGCAAATTCTATTAAACAACAATTAGAAAAATCCGGTGAATGTTTTCTTGATGGAGGGTGGTTTAATTCTAATATTGGATCAGGACATGTAATGATTTATCATATTCAAAAAGAGGCCGACGGTTCCTGTTCTTTTCGTATTTTCAATAGAGGTGCGGGCATCCCCGAAAACGTTCTAGATGAGTTTAGAACTAAATGTCCCACATTTGTAGGGTTAAAAAATGTAAGCTTTGAAGCAGTGACAGGGCAAGAATTTGCACAAAAACTTGTCGAATTTGCAAAAATAGGACCAAAAGACGGGACAAATGCAACAGAAACGATTTTGTCCTATTTAGGGCGTGAACGTGGCAATTGGGTAAGGGATGAAGAATTACTTATAAACGATCAAACTATCCCTTTACAAGATTCAGAAACATGTTCTTACCGTTCCTTGGAGGCTGTAATTAGATATTGTATTGGCCCAGAAAGTTTTCAAAAACTATCGATTGGTTTTAAACTTTTTCTTCTCAAACAATCCCTTCCCACCCTGCTCGGACTATTAGAAGAAAAAAAAGTTGATGGTCTCATTCAAGAGGTCGTTTTTTTAGAGAGGCTTATTGAAAAATTTAGCAGTAGCATAGAAAAACATGAGGATGCTCTCTTGGGGATACAAAAAACAGAAGCCGATGAGCTCATCGCTACCTATAAAACTTGTTTGGCACTTGCACGTGAAAATATCTCTATTGCTGAGCAAAAGAAAAGACAACCCAAATTAAATGTTAAAGGATTATCCAACATCCTCGATAAAATCGATCCTGGTCATGTGAATCGATTACAGGGCGATCAATTGCAATTATCTAGGTTTAATTTAACGTTTATAAAAAAAGGAGATCTTTGGTCGGTTAAAGAAATGCCTGGATATCATGTAGCGAAGGACCAGTTTATCCCTAACCTTGATCCGGGATACTTAGTCCTGGAAAAAAACACAGTGATCGATCAAAAAACAGTCACGGAAAAATTTGTCCTAATGCCAACGGTCGCCCCTATGGTAGTTGCTAAAACGGCAAGACAATCATTACGAGCTCCTTATATCCCTAATCCAAATACCTTCACAGGGCTTGCTTTGTATAAATATGATTCAGCAAGACAGGTGTTAATTTCTTCAGGACAAAGAATGACTGATGCATTACATCTTATTCGTTATTATTTCCACAAAGGAATGTTTGATGAAGTGGAAGCTCTTTTACAAGATGAAAAAACAAGAGAATCGAGGGAGCATTACCCCATTAATGCTCAACAAATGCTTGTTGATATTGCTTTAACAAATACTGTAGAGAATATTGCTAGTCGGGGTTATCGCATACGCATGGAAGCGCTTGCCATGTACGCGCGTAATCGCGAACGGTTTCCTGGCTCTCCTCACATTGAAATCGACGCACTAACTGTCCAAACAACAATCGTTAAATACTGCGAGCGTCTTGATGATATTGCTCCGATTCCTTTAGAGGATGAATTCGCTATTAGTAGAGCCTTTCCTAAAGAGTTTCCACAAGCCCGCCTTGAACAATTAGAACAGCTTCAAGCGGCAGAGCTGCAGATGAAAGCTCAGTCTGCTATAGATAGGAAAGTTTCTCAAGTGTGGAGTCATCGACCATTTGATCTGACCTCTTTTCAATACCATCTTAATGTGTTGTTTTGTAAATTTTCAGAAAAAGGCGCACAAGTAAATATCCCAGATATGATCACAGAGGTGAATACTGCAATCATACAAACAAATCAGCAATGTCAACAATTAAGAAAGCAAATTTTGTTGCATTTGCATGCTGAATTGGCACTAAATCCTCTTTATTCAGCAGGAGTAACTGCCGCTAAAAGACAAATGCCTTCTTTTGAAGAGTTGTTAAAAACTTATCGCGATTATGACAGCCCTGTGTTAAACGAATATATGGAATCTTATCTAACCCTGAAAAACCAGCTTTACTCTCTTCGTGAATTTGTGCAAGGGTTAAATCAAGCGGATGCAGTACGCGATGGGTTAGATATGGATGAGAATGACCTTCTTGAGTTAGAACCTGCTGAGAATAAGTTCGCAATGAATGCTCAGGAATATAAAAAAAATATCATGAAGGCAGGAAACAAGTCCTCGATAAGGAATGGTAATTGAATGGGCGTCGATTTACCGAAAAGAACTTTTACAAAATTGGAATAGGCTACGAGAAGAAAAGCAAGTTAAAAAAATTAAACCATTGGTATAGCCATGAGAGTACAAAAAGTTGAATATATTAAGGATTATAAATTAAAAATCCTCTTCAGCAATGGTGTCGTTAAAATTGTTGATATAGAACCAATTATCATGAAAAATAACGGTATTTTTCACCCTCTTAAAGACATTGAATATTTTAAAAAAGTCACCTTGGATGATGATCAATATCCACTAAGTATTCGGTGGCCTAACGATGCTGATATATGCCCAGATGTTCTATATGACATTGGAAAAGAAATTAAAGGCAAAGCAAAAATAACTTCTCCAAAAAGAATAATTAAACGTTCTTCCAAACCAAGAACTCACGCAACAACACCGTAATCACTACGGTAAATCTATATTCTGAATCCGTCTATACTCCTTGTAAAACACCCCCAACAAGGAGTCACGTCTATGTATATAAAACCGAATTCTGTAGGAATTGAATGTCAAACCTCTAAAAAAGATAACCGTCAAATCCTCCAAGAGCACTTTAACCTTTTATATGTCATTAAGTGTTACAAAATGCAACAAAAAATTCCCGACATCCTATGTTTCATTGGGCCGTTAGAAAAAATGACAAAATCGTTTCCACGCTATCTAGCGTGATAGAAAAGGATATTGTCAGTTTTTGGAACGGGGCCACCCTACCAGAAGCCCGTCATCAAGGACTGATGACTGCTTTAGCTTGCTTTGCTCTGCAAGATGCGATCTCAAAAAAGTGTCGCATAGGCGCTTCTTACCTACTTCCTGAAAGATCTGCCTTTAGCATCTGCAACAAGTTGGGTGGTCAAACAAAATGGCGCTTTAGCGCTTTCCTTTCTCCGGCTCTCTGAAAAAACGCAGAGCATTATTGCAGCATATATCAGGCAATAGTTGTTCAGAAACTACCCCATGGCTTTTCCATAAACTCACAAGCCTGGGGTAGGCGCTCGCATCATTAAAACCGGGAAAGAAATAAAATTCAGGAGGCTTGCGATAAGCAACCGACATTGCTTCATCATGAAAAAAATCAGCTCCTAAACATAGGCTATGTTCTGTTTTTAAAGAAAGAAAATGCTCCAATTGAGCACTGAAATTGTCAGGAGAACTGTCCCCAACAAAATCGCGTATCAAATTCATGCCAATGATCCCACCACGATGGACTATCTCCTTAATTAACTCGTCGGGAAGATTTCTAGGTACATTCCTAATACTTCGTGCATTTGAATGACTCGCCAAGACCCGCAGCTGCAACCCTTTTTTATCTATATGGTTCAAAATATCAAAGGCGAGAGGATCCGATGCATGACTGAAATCAACGGGAATACCCTGCTCAGCAAGGCACTCTAACAGGTGTTTACCATCCTCTTTTAATCCTACACGTGTGTGTGCTCCCCCACCAAAACGATTCTCCATATTCCAAGTGAGGCTGACATATGCAAACTTCCCTACCTGACTCTGCCATTTTCTCAATCTATTTAAGGCACTATCTAGTGGTTCTTCTTCCTCTGAAAAAGAAGAAGCACTTTCTATTGCTGGTAAAATGGAAATTTTCGAAGAGACCTCATTTTTCTTTCCGGGCTGAAATGCCTCAAACTCATGAGAATGACTCACCAGTAATTTTTTAAATGCATCCATTTGAGATAATCCTCTTTGAGAGGACCCTGGAACTGTCTCTGCAAAAATCGCCATCGTCTGGAAGCATACACCACCAGCTTTTAACTGAGGAACAGAACATCTCACACATAAATCATGGGGAGAATGACTCGCTTTCTCTGCCAAATAACAAAGTAAATCACAGTGCAAATCCGCGATTGGATAATTACTCATATTTCACCTTCTCACCTCTTTCTACATTTGACGAAAATTTTAAAAGCCATTAAACTTATCTCGACTTTGTAGCAATATAAAAATTTGGAAGCTATGTTTTCTTTCCCTCATGTACTCACTCCCTACTTCTTATATTCTCTTTTTTTTACAACGGCCGATTTTAACAATGCTCTAATCGATATCGAAAACGCCTTCCCGCTTTCTGATGCGGATCGCACAACGAGCCTTGACCAGCTAAAAAAAGCCTATGATTTAGCAATCTCCTGCCTCTTATCCAGCCGGCAAGAAAAACCAGACAAGCAACTCACATTCCTGTTTGCCGATATCCTAAGAAGATACGCTCAACTATATCAAAGCGAAGACCCAGAAGCAAGTAAACAAATACTCCTGGCGGCCTTCAACATGCACAGCTATACCATTAACTTGTCTGAAAAATGTTTTGATATCGAAAACTTTACCTCCCTCGAATACCTCAAAGAGCAGGCTACTGCAGATCCTAAAATGTTTTCCGAAACTGAACAACTTTTATTTTCCACAGAGATGGATCGGTGTTTATTTCTGGCCCACACAGATACTTTAATAAAATCCTATAGAACTCAACGCCTGACCAACCTGGCAGAAATGATAAGTGACCTCTACCAATGCTACAAAGATCCTGCCATCCACCACTTATGCGCATTAAGCACGACGCTAAAACAACTGGCGAAAGAAGTTGCTTGATTCCTACACAACAATATGGCAAAATCACCGACCACGGAAGAGTGGCAGAGTGGCCGATTGCGTCTGTCTCGAAAACAGATTCACCGCAAGGTGACGAAGGTTCGAATCCTTCCTCTTCCATTTAGGGGGCTTCGCCCCCTAAAAACCCCCACCAAAGGGACGAAGTCCCTCTGGACTCCCATTACACAAGCTCCGCACATCTATTGGAAATTTTCCACTAGACTACATATATAAATTATTTGTTCTTGTTTACCATCAAAAATTTCTCCACAATACCCTCCATATTTATGAATAACTTTAAAACCATTATGTTTTAAAAGAGCTTCCATTTCTTGAGGAAACGTATAACGAAGGGATATTTTTGTAGTCGACTTTTTAATTAACAATTCTTGATATCGATGAGTAATATAAGTTGCAATCTGCGTCAAACGATCATACGAATGATATCCAAATGCTTTAACCTCTCTACCAATTTCATCTCGATAGGTATGCCAATATTCTTCCTGATTTTCTCTTGCCAATTCTGTGAGGTTAGGGTTTCGTGTGCAAAAAACAAAAAGACCTGTTGATGCAAGATGATCCTTTACATTTGATAAAAATATATTCTGATCATCATTAGTTAAAACTGCTTGAAATGCATTTCCTGCTATAAAAATAAAATTAAATTTATTAGCAATTCGGAAACTGAGAAAATCTCCTTGAATCCATTCAACATTAACATCTGGTGATTTTTCCTTAGCACGTTTGAGCATAATTGGGGAATTATCAAAGCCGACTATAGATAACCCTTTCTTAGCAAATGGAATCGTTAATCTACCGGTACCACATCCTAAATCTAATATAGGACCATTTATTTGATTAGCGAGCGATAAATAAAAAAGACCATCTGGTTCAAAAGAACCATATTCACAATCGTAATTTAATGGGTCTCCATACTCTTCTAAATCATCACTCATCCTTTTTATCCTCTAAAATTGTCAACTTTTACGAGAAAAACATCAAAAAATCACCCCTCCATCTGACTTAAATTCTCGAAATTGAGTGCATTTATTTCGATTATCGATGTAATATAATGGATAAGAGATAAAAACAAGGAGGTATGCATGTCTTCACTTCTACTAGAAAATGAACCATTTATGCCAAAAGAACGCGATATTGCTTTAGCAGGAAAATCAAGCAAAGAGCTCGCTTCTCTCTTTCCAAAAAAAGAAAAAGATTTTCAAATGACAGTTTCGGTAGATAAACACGAAACAAAAATCACTTTTCCCTTCCCTGCAATCAAATTACTACTGCAAATTTTAACACAAATGGCCGAGGGCAATGCCATAACGATTATTCCTATCCACGCCGAACTTACTACCCAAGAAGCTGCAAATCTATTAAATGTGTCGCGTCCATTTCTGATTAGACTTTTAGAGAAAAAAGAAATTCCTTTCCACAAAGTCGGTACACACCGACGAATTCGTTTTATAGATCTACTCCATTTTAAACAACGTACGGATGAGACTAGTCAAAAAGCATTAGATGAGTTGGTAAAACAAGCCCAAGATCTTAATATGGGATATTAAATGCATAGCCAGTTCACTGTTCTATTTGATGCTTGCGTACTATATCCGGCACCCGTAAGAGATTTGCTTCTTCAATTGGCTTCTAAAGGTCTATTCAGAGGAAGATGGACACAACGAATTCAGGATGAATGGACCAGAAACTTACTTAAAAATAGACCCGACTTACATGAAGACCAATTGAAGCTCACCTGTAAAATGATGAATGAAAGTGTGCTAGATTGCCTAGTGGAGAATTATGAAGATCTAGTCCCTAGCATCTCCCTACCCGACCGTGATGATGTACACGTTCTAGCAGCAGCCATAGTATGTCAGGCACAAATAATAGTTACCTTCAACTTAAAAGATTTTCCAAATGAAATACTTCAAAAATATGGAATTGAATGTCAAGATCCTGATACATTTCTTCGACACCAGTTTGATCTTAACGCAGCAACCGTTCTTGGTTGTGTGAAAACCATTCGGGCAAGACTTAAAAATCCTTCCATGGATGCTCAAAACTATCTCTTGACGTTATTCAATCATCTTCCACAAACCGTTTCGATCTTAAAAGATTATATAGACCTTATTTAACATGTATTTTCTCTATTCTAAAAAAGTACCAAAAAACAGCAGGTTATGGTAAAAAATGACTTTCCACACCAGTGAAAGATCCGTTAAATCAACACTATGCTCCGACTCTTAATTTGTTTTTTGA
>JABDDS010000070.1 GCA_013287465.1 Chlamydiota bacterium
AGGGGGTTATTAGGGTCAGGAAAGTCCCAATAACTTTCCATCATGGTGTTGAGATGGTCGAGATTATTCCCTCCTTCAGTTGTAAATGTGAATTCACCAAAATAAATATCCTGTCCTCTCACAAAGAAATCGATTCTTACGTGGTCTATTTTTTCAGCAAATCGTTCTCCGAAAGCAATCAATCTATCGATATATGGGGGCTTCTCAATTGGTTTAGTATTTACTCGGTAATCACAAAAACAAGAATTCATGGGATGGGTGACATCGAAGATCTTCCAATCTTCATCATAATAAGAAGCTGTGACGTCTCCTGTAAATTCATCATTTGAAAACAATGAAATTAATCGCACTTTTCCATTGAAGAAATACAACTCTACTTCCATTGTTATATTCTCTAAGTATTCTTCAAAAAAAATCATCGGTTTAACAAGCCCATATTGTTTTTCTTTGTTTGCTACATGAACATCCACGAGCCAATTTTCAGCACATGAACGTAAAAAAGAAATCATGCATTTTTTAGAGGAACTCTCGACTCTTTGATTTTTCATTTTCATTAGCATTCCATTTTTAATTAACAGGCTTTTACCAGAGGAGTTATTTACCTTCATCACGAACGTTGTTGGTAATTTCTTTATAAAAATGTGCGAAGGGTCATCTGTGGCAAAAAAAACTTTAGCTACTTGCATTTCATCCCGTACAATTTGTTTGACTTGTAGTTTATCCACAAGAGGGCCATAGGGGATCCGTGGATCCAAATTAAGACCTCTCCATGCAATTTTTTGACCGAATGTCCAATCATCCCAACCAGTGGGCTTACTTGGAGGTGATAGAGAAAACGCTTGTGTGGCAATCAACAGAAAAAAAATAATAATCGATCGACCATAACGCATAAACCATACCGAATGTGTTTCGGTACACCATAACAAATTAGGAGAAAACCCACTAAGAAAGAAATGACAAAAATCACAAAACCAATTACAGTAGTTCTTTAATGAGGTGATGTAGAGACTATTTGTGTTAGATTTTTATCGGATTTGACTTAATAAAAAACTTCAGAACGGCATGGTTCAAAAACAATCCAAAATGGATAACAGTTTTTCTTCCTGTGTTCTCTCCGTGTTCTCTGTGCCTCTGTGTTTCAAAAAGAGATGAAACACAGAGGCACAGAGAGCACAGAGAAGAGAGTAGGAAAAGTTTAACCCCCATTTGAACCAGGCTTTAGAATGGGTCAAAAGGAGAATTATGAATAAATATTTTTTAGTACTAGTAATAACAGTTATCATCTCTTCCAGTAGTTTTAATTGTTTTGCTGCTCAAAAAACGATTGAAAATAAATATCAGGAAATTGAAATGGAACAAGACATGTCCCCTGAGTACCTCTATAAAATCGTTTCCAAGGAACAGTGGCAAGCAAGTGCATCTGAAAACGATGTGATTCTTTCACCTATGGATAAAGACTTCATTCATTTTGCAACCGAAGATCAACTCCCTCATGTTGCCAAGAAATTTTGGAACAACATGGATTATATTGTTCTAAAAGTTACCTCAGACAAACTAATTGGTCGCTTAGTCTATGAGACCAATCCTGGCGGAACCACTAAATACTACCATCTATATGAGGGGCGCATTCCCCTTGAAGCCGTAAGGGATGTTATAGCAATCAATAGGTCTCAATGAAAAAATTCAAATCCTTTCTTTCGATATTACTCCCCTGTTATTTTGCCGCCGTGCACTCCCCCACTATTGCTAAAGATGCCACTACGCTCCGTGCTGCAATCGACTTTGGTTCTGGTGCTGTAAAAATTCAAATGGCTGTTGTAGATACCGAAGCAAATTGCATCGTAGGGAAACCTTTGATGACAAAATATGTTCTTATTGGTCTTGTCGAAGATGTTGCTGCCCATGATGGCCGTGTGAGTGAAGAAATGACGCAAAAAGCGTTAAACGTTCTGCGGGAATTTAAAGAAGAAGCACTCATGATTGCTGCTCAAGAAAACAGAAGTTCAATCGAGTTCACAGCCGTTGCTACGGCTGTTTTTCGCAAAGCACAAAATGGAAATAATCTTCTTTTGTTGTTTGAAGAGCAGCTAGGAATTCGATTTCAGATGCTACCACAAGATGAAGAGGGGAAACTTGGATTCCTAACAGCTAAAGCTCTTTATCCAGAAGTGCCAGAGGCATCATTATTGGCATGGGATAGTGGTAATGGCAGTTTTCAGATGACGATTAAAGAAGGCCTAGACTACCAAATTTTCGAGGGGCAATTAGGCCATGGTACCGTGAGGGTTATTCTTTCAAAAGAGATTAGAAATGGACCTATATTGCAAACTCATGAGTCTGGCAATCCCGTTCTGCGAGAAGAGGCTGTAGAGCTCACTCAAAAGATCATAGATCTCTTACCTTCAGTTCCTGATTGGTTATGTGAAAAATTAAATTCTGATCGCATTGTCATTGCTACTTTTGGAGATGGGGAATCGATATTTTCAGTGGTCGCACACGCTTCTGCTTATCCCAATGAAATAAAAGAGCCTATCCAGCAAGCAACGATCTCATTCTCCGATGTACAAAGGATAATCGACGCTTATCTCGAACATGGAGATGAAACGTTTAATGCAGCCAATCTGCATAATAAAACATTAACGAGCGCATTGCATCTTTCGGCAGCTATGCAGTATTTTGGTATCCAAAAAGTACAGTATAAAAAATGCCTAGGAAATACTCCTGGAATGTTGATTGCTCCTCAATTATGGAAAGAAGGAGTTTTTTCCTCCTTCACTCTACCACCAAAACAACCTTCCCAACCTGTCCTCTAGCCTCCACAAGCTTGTGAGCAAGAGATACCTGCTTCCAATTGAATATTTCCTTGTGAATTAAAGGTTTGATATTCCCAGATTCCACGAGTTTCTTAATTTCGAAAAGAATTTGTCCGTAGTGATTGCGTCCAACCCCAGTGATTAAAGGAATTAACATCAACACTGAATGCAAACTAAGTCCCTTAAGATACATAGATGTCAGATCGTGATTGCCTCCAGTAGCGATAGAAGCAACAGAACCATTTAATCGTGTCACCTGCAAGGATTTTTCTAGATTATCTCCTCCAACCGTATCAAAAACACAGTCAAATCCTCTATTTGCAGTGAAGGTCTTTAAATATTCAGCAGGGGATGTGCTTTTATAGTTTATCGCGTAGTGTGCGCCAAATTTTTTGGATAATTCAATATCGTTATCATCTGAAACAGTCGTATGAACGATAGCTCCAAAACATTTGCCCAATTGTGCTGCAATGTGCCCAACGCCTCCAATGCCTCCATGAACGAGCAAGGTTTGTCCAGAATGCATTTTTAACTTATCGAGCAGTGCTTCCCAAGCTGTAATAGAGACTAAAGGCAAAGAGGCAGCCTCGGCAAAAGATAGATTAGTCGGCATCAGCGCTACCAAATTAGAGTCTACAAGAAGGTATTGAGCGAGCGCACCACCGATGGTTCCTTTGATTCCGCCTCCAACACCATACACGAAATCGCCGACTTTAAAATTTGTCACATCAGGAGGAACCTCTGCCACTACGCCTGCAAAGTCAACATGCAAAATAGCCGGATAATCGGGGGAAAAGGGAAGTTGCTTTGCCCGAATTTTAACGTCAATTGGATTGACGCTTGTTGCTCGAACTTCAACTAAAATGTGACGCGGACGCAATATTGGCTTATCAACTTCTTTAAGCTGAAAATTTTCTGCGGGTCCGGGTTCACTAATCACCATAGCGTTCATCTTCATCTAATACCTCCAAATATGACTACATATTAATTATCCTCTCATATAGGAGCTAGTATTATTTTTTTATTCCTAAAATAAAATGTATTTCGGTATAGATGGACTCTCTTATGTCAAATGTGGTATTGTGACAACAAAGGGGTGAGGTTTATGAAAAATATAACCACGGTAGCATTCATATTCACTCTTCTAACATTTCCTATTTATGCAGATCCATTTCCTTTTGATCCTCCAAAGAATTTTGCTCTCGATCCTGCTTGCACTCTTGTCGATCACCCCGTTAAAACAGATAGTAAAGAAGCCCAGTCGTATTTTAACCAAGGGATGACATTTCTCTACGCCTTTAATCAGGATGCTGCTTATTGGTCGTTTAAAAAAGCTTCTGAAATTGATCCAAACATGCCAATGGCGTATTGGGGAATGGCATTAGCTTTAGGGCCTAATATTAACACGTATCCCAATGGCGATGCAGTTGATAAAGCAATGAACTGCATTCATGAAGCGACAAAGTTGTCAGAAAACGGAACAAATAACGAAAAAGAATATATCCAAGCCCTTACCGATCTTTATTCAAAAGATCCTAAAAATGATAAGAAGCTATCACCGGTTCGTTACTCAAATGCGATGAAAAAAGTCATGCAAGACTATCCAGATGACCTTGACGCCGCCGTTTTATTTGCTGGAAGCTTAATGGATATCTCCCCCTGGAACCAATGGGATGCGAATGGAGAACCATTGGGTCAAACACTAGAGTTGATTAGTATTTTAGAATCTGTGTTAAAGGTGAACCCGCTACACGTTGGTGCCAACCATTATTACATCCATGCCATAGAAGGGTCAACTCATCCAGAACGAGCGTTAATGAGCGCAGAACGACTCCGAAAGATGAATTCTCATTTAGGCCATATTGTACATATGCCTGGTCATATTTATATCCTAGTTGGGGATTATCATTTAGTTGTTCAATGCAATGAAGAAGCTGTTACTGTAGATCGAGATTATATACGCAAGTACGGGTTAGCAGGCACATATCCCGTCTCCTACCTCACACATGAACTAAATTTTCTTTCTCGAGGCTATATCATGGAAGGAAATTATTCTGGTGCTTTAAGATCTTCTCGCGAGCTTGTAGAATTCTATCTGCCTCACTATCAAGATTTTCCAAGTTTGGAATATTACATTACCGGACCAATGTTTACTTATCTGCAGTTTCATAAATGGAAAGAAATTACAGCACTCCCTCTTTTTCCTGATGAGATGAAAATTTCTAATATTCTCCTGCATTATGCACGAGGATATGCTTTTGCAGCATTGAAACAAAAAGATCAAGCCATAGACGAACAAAAAATATTTGAGCAAGGTCTTGCAAATCTTCCTGCTAACGCAACCTATGGAGGTGATGCAGCAGAAGGGATTCTTACTGTAGCTCAATATCTTTTGAATTCTAAAATTTCCGAAATAGATCAAAAAATGGAGGATTCAATTCAAGCTCTTAGTGAGGGAGTCGCCCTCCAAGATAAAATGGGTTATAATGGACTAGCAGATTGGTTTTTTCCTTTAAGAGAGATCCTTGGTGAATTTCTGCTTCAGAATAAACAATATGCTGAAGCGGAAAAAATATTCCGCTTAGATCTTGAAAAACACCCTCGCAATGGAAGGTCTCTTTACGGATTAAAACTTTCACTTGAAGGTCAGAATAAAATTACTGATGCCGTCTGGATTGAAAGAGCTTTTCAAAAAGCCTGGGAAAATAGCGACATCACTCCGAAAGAAATATTTCACACAGAAAGTAATTAAAAATTGATATTAAGTCTCTTTTAAATACATCCATAAAAAGGAGGATTTATGTCATCCACAATTATGCCAGGAGATGCATTACCAGAACAATTTATAGATCATTCATCTGACCAATGTAAAAAATTGAAGATTGAATCAAATGCCACCGAACTGACGAATCAAGCAGTACACCCCTCCTTTGAAAATTTTGATAGAAATATTCCTTCTAATTACATAAGATTACAGCACATGCAAGATCAAATAAACAAAGATCAGGAAGTAATGCAAGGAAGCATAAAACAGCAAAACCTGTTAATCCAACAACTTGCTGAAGCAGCTTCTAAGGTCAATCACCGTCAACCAATATTAGCAACGACCACCCCACCTCAGTTAAATTTACAACTACAAGAAGTGATAGAGCTCAATCAGGGCATTAATGATGCCTTTAATGGAAATTTGCCATTATTGAGGCAAATACAAGAACTATCAAACCGATTAGAACGCGAATTAAAAACAGAACTTAAAACACACCAGAAAAACATAGAAAACCTAGAGAAGAGAATTAGAGACAAATCAAGCATGTTGTCATCGACATAAAATTTCTGCTTTCGCATTGAATGAGAGTTTGCTATACTGCGGCCAATTCTTAATTTGAGAGGAAATTATCAAAATGCAAGCACAACAGACCCCTACACTTCATCTCTACGATCGCAGTAACTATCAACAAATAGAATGGCCGCCCAACTCTCAATATGCTCGCGACTATCTATTGCCATTGCTTTCTTCGGGTTCATTAGATTATCTGACAAACGTAGACACTCACATGTTCGCACTAAAGGTGGCTGGGCAAACTCTACCATTAACTGTTAACCATACTGAATATGACAATTCTTACCTATGTTCACAACTCACCAAATATGTCACCTACGCTAAACAGGAGTTCATGTTAAATGTGCCATCGTTGAGAATTTTACTAAATCTGCCTCTTAAGGCATTAGAAATTATTTTAAAAACAGCAAATATCAATCAAATTGCTTGCGTTAATAACTGGTTGGTCTCAACCAATCTTTATCCAAATTTAGAAGACTTTTCGGTAAAAAACACCACTGAATTCCTCATAGATAGGTTTCCGAAACATGCCATCATGTTTCCTTCTCTCAATCGTCATACAAATGGACCGTTGATGGATCAACTAGAAAAACAAGGATATATTTTGGTTCCTTCACGTGAAGTTTTTATCTTTGATCAGACCTTAAAGGACTATTCAAACATAAGAAGAATGCAAATGGACCTCGCTCTCCTAAAAAAAACACCCTACCAAATAGTCTGTCATGATGAAATTACGGAGCAAGACTACGATCAAATCACAGAGCTTTATAACCTCTTGTATATAAAAAAATACTCTAAGTGCAATCCCATGTTTTCCCCTGCATGCATTAAATGGTGGCATGAGAAGAAATTAATAAATTTTCAAGGAATAAGAGACCGTAACAAACATCTAGTCGGGGTTATTGGATCGTTTAATCGAAATGGGGTCTTGGCAACACCTTTAGTAGGATACGACACTCAACTTCCACCTCAAGAAGGTATATATAGGATGTTAACCGCATTATCTGTCAATGAAGCTCTAACGAAAAAATTCGTCTTTAATATGAGTAGTGGGGCCTCAGAATTTAAGAAATGGCGTGGAGGTGTTGGACATATCGAATACAGCGCTGTTTATCATAAACATCTACCTCTTCATATGAGGTCTGGGTGGAATTTACTACGTTCTCTAATGACACATTTTGGAGTCAAAGTACTTCGTAAATACAAATTTTAGGGTTCTGATTTATACAACAACGGATGTCCATGAAAAAATACTTTATCACAGGCCTTGTCATTTTACTGCCTTTAACGCTGACATTTGCAATTGTCGTTTTTATTTTTAATCTACTTACGATACCATTTGCAGGAATTGTAAAATCTATTTTTGATTACTACGGTCTTTTTTCGACTGGTTTTCTGTTTCTTACCCCAGCGAATACTCAACAATTCTTCAGCCAACTTATTATTCTAGCACTCCTTTTTGCTTTCACCTCCGGGCTAGGATTGCTAGCTCGATGGTTCTTCTTCCATTACCTCATCCGCTTTTGGGAACGAATCCTCAAACGAATTCCCTTTGTTAGCAGTATCTACACGACTTGTCAAGACATGATCCAAACGCTTTTTACGACAAATTCCAATTCATTCAAACAGGTAGTGCTCGTCCCTTTTCCTTCATCAGATTCTCTTGCTATCGGGCTTGTCACAAAAGATAATATCCCTCCACTTGACAGTGATTCCCCATCTCTGGTCGCTGTTTTCATTCCAACGACCCCGAATCCCACATCGGGTTTTCTTGTGCTGTTTAAAAAAGATGACATCACCTACCTGGACATGAAAGTTGAAGATGCTTTCAAGTATATTATCTCTTGCGGAATGATTACAGCACCTATACAATCCCATCCCGAAGCGAAGACATGAAGAAAAATTTTCTAGCAGGACTACTTATATTCCTCCCTTTTGCGATGACAATCCTGGTCTCTTTCTTCATCATCGATCTGCTCACACGTCCTGTTCAATCATTTGCCACATCGATCCTCTCCTTTTATCATGTCTCAAATCAACCCTTTTGGATATTTTCTGCGGACCAAATGCTCTATTTCAAAAGCAAAATACTAGCGTTAATTGTCGTTTTCATCAGTCTAGGTATCATCGGCTTCTTGGGGGGCCTTCTGTTTGTCAATACGCTCTTAAAGGCAGGAGACTTTATCATCCACCGAGTTCCAGTTATCAGTTGGATTTACAAAGGACTACAAGAACTTGTAAAAATCGCTTTCAATCCGCAAAAAAAGGCTTTCTCGCAAGTAGTTCTCGTCCCTTTCCCCAACGACAAGGGATATAGCATAGGATTTATGCACGAAATGCAAAATGAATGTTCTAAAGAACACCCTCTTTCCATCTTTATCCCCTGCGCCCCGAACCTTTCCGTTGGTTATATGGTTGCCTATCCCTACAATCGCCTTATTTTTATCGATATGCCTGTCGATGAAGCCTTTAAGTATATTCTGTCGTGCGGGATTATCCAAGCTAACTTTAATTCATCAAAATAATTTTTTTTTCAAATCTCTGAACTTCAATTTTTTCGAGCCATTTCACAACAGAAGAAAAAAAATAAATTGACACATTGTCATCAAAATTTTAATGTACCGAAATGAGACCTAAACCACAAAACAAAGGAATGTATATGTTATTACAAAATATACTCAATTTGTCCGTAGGCAAAGCGTTGCCATGGATGTTGTCCATTTCCTTACTTGCTACTGGTGCTTCAGTTTTTGCTACCCACACCCACTCAACTTCCCCAACCAATTGGAATGATGATCAGTTCAATGGCTTCGTTACCGCATCACCAGTTGCGCTACCATCTCCCTATGATGATTATAATCCTGTAGCGGGCATCGTTGCATTTTACACCGGCTTATCTGCGACGATACCAGATGAAATCGTCCTTGCCAATAATGAAACAGACTCTGTCATTGTCATCTATCCCGGAGACGGCTCAGCTACGCTCACAATTCCAATTTCGAGTATGAGTGCAACATCAATTGTGACTGGACCGTTTTACCGGCTTCATAATACGCTCGATCACTTATCTATTGCTGTAGCTGGTGCTTGCACCACAGGTCCTAATTCTGGTGAGGGGATGATTGTTGTCATTCCGAGCTATTACTATGGTTATCCGACTTTCCCTATAGTAGACACCATCTATAACGATGAAGTTGCCTCGTTTAATGGAATGGCCACCGGCCCATTTAACTTAGATAATCCAGTAGCTGACAACGAAACATTTTTTTACAGCCTTGCATTAACAGGCGTTGATTTTTACTCCGAAGATGGATACGTCTACATCTATGATGGTTTTGGAGACAATACTTTTGGTTATGGCGATGATTATGCCGGCTATGCTGAAAGGTATCAAGTTGGTACAGATCCTCGTGGAATTGCAATAGCTCAGTTGACAAACAATCGGGGCTCAGGCTCTAATTTTAATGGCTACTGGGAATATGATCTTGTTGTTGCAAACAGTAGTAGTAACATAGTGAGTGTTTTGTATGGTAACGGAGATAACACATTTACTCCAGCTGCCAGCTTTAACACAGCAGATTCTGGAAATCCTTATAACGTCGCAGTAGGTCGATTTAACTGGCCCAACCCCGATTATCCACCGATCTCTACAAACCAAGTCGGTCAGGGATATCAAATACTAGATGGACTAAAAAGTTGGCAAGATTTTGCTGTTGTCTGTGTTGACGATCCGTCAACCCCAGAAAACAGTGTTGATCTTTTTATCAATAGTCGACCTGTCAGTGGTACTCCTACTTTCATCACGCCAAGTGCTATCGGACTCAACAGTTCCCAAACTGGTGGAACTACTTATCCTTCAATTGCTCTAGGTTACCTGTCCAACACATATGCAGGAGATGATATCGTTGTTACCTCCAACAATGGGATTTTACTCCTTGCTAACCAAGGAAATAATCACTTTATATTAGACCCTACTTTCTATCCAACAGGTTCAAACCCATCAGCTCTTGCTGTTGCTGATTTAAATAACGATGGTTATCTGGATGTTTTTGTTACTAACCAAGACGACTCCACAGTCACTACATTGTACCAAAATCTCATAGCTCCTCAAATGGTGGCAAGAAGTGGGAAAGTACAATTTGGAGTTCAAACAACCTACACTGTTTACCTAGGCTGGAAAAACCAAGCCACATACATAGGGGGACAACCAGTTACCTACTATATCGTTTCTTGCCCCGGTTTAGAACCCCAAACGATACAAGTAAGCAGCTTTGGCAACTGGGCAAAGACTAATTTTACTGGCCTAGCTCCCGGTGTATATACTTTCACGTT
>JABDDS010000071.1 GCA_013287465.1 Chlamydiota bacterium
CATGAGTTCCACCACAAGGGATTATTGCGATCCCTGGTAGCCTCCAGAAGCGGATTTGTTTTTCTTCATTTAAAAAACCCTTTTCAATGGGTAAATCGGCATCAATGATCTTCTTATATTCGGTCAAAATGATAGGAAAGTATTCTGCAATATTGCCTGTACATTCAAAATCGATGCGAGCACCCTCTCCAGACATATGTGCTCCTCTTTTTTTTATTACAGTATCTATCTCTTCCGGCCTGAGTTCTACTCCATCAGGAGTCTTGTTAAACAAACGATTCATAAGGACAAGAACAAGTTCACACATAAAGTGTAATCTCATCAATCTGTTTCGACGTAGCCAATCGATCTTCATGAAAACTCTATCTCCCACCGAAAGGCCATGCCCTTCGGGAAAGGTGTAATAAATCAAATGAGGAGCTTCTCTATCCATTCTAGAGGAAAGAACCTCAATATGATTGATTGTTATTCGATCACTTTCTTGTCCACCCGATTCCGAATAGGCGATCGTCTCATTAAAGACAATTTCATTGCCATTCACAAGAGAGACGGTAGTCTCCAACTCTGTTAGATAAGGGTCTACCCAAAATAATTTCTTCATTCTAATTTCAATGCCTCATGAGAAAATGACATTTTACTCCCCCATTTTAATAATTAGAAAAATCCAATAGTTTTATCTATACCGTTAATAACCACAGATCCTCCATTGGGGATGATGAGTTGAGGGTCCGTGTGTCCGAAATTCATGTTAAAAATCACCGGGATGTATGAACCATAGTCTCTCAGGGCATTTTCAACTGCACTTTTCTGATTTAAAATGAACATATCTCGCCCTTCAGGAGGATATGCACCACAAAATTGTGCTTTTGGGTAAGCCATCAAAATAGCCTGAAACTTATTTAAAAGACCCAATTCACCAAGAGCTGCAATAAAACAATAGACTCTTCCCTCCGAAGGCATTTCTTCTGAAGTTTCAATAAAAAGAATGGTACCATCTAAATGCTCAAAGTTAGGTAAGTAACGTCTAACTGACAAATGAAAATCTAGGACTTCTAAACATCCTCCCCAAAGCCTTCCTTTAATCGTGCGGTTTTGGTTGTTATGCCAATACCATCCGTTACTCTCGTATGATGGACGTTTTTTACTTAAATTCTGCTTGTCTGCCCAATCTAAATCAGCATCGCTATATTCAGGAGACGCATTAACTTGACCAATTTGAGTCGTAAAAAGAGCCTTTCTTATTGCATCAACGGTATATTGTTGCATTCCTCCTCCCATTGCAAACTGGGTCATCACAGCGCCACCATAAAAACTGATAATACCTAAATTCCAAAGGTAAAGATGTAAATTCGTATTATCACTATAACCCATGAAGATTTTTGGATTTGATTGAATCACTTTCCTGTCCAAATATGGAAGAATCCTAATCTGGTCATTTCCACCGATCGTTGCAATAATAGCTTTAATTGAAGGATCAGCAAAAGCTGTATTAATATCTTCAGCACGAGCTTTCGGATTTTGAGATAGGTAGGTGGGCGTTTGGCGAGCAGTAGGAAACTCGACTGGATCCAGCTGAAATACCTCTCTAATTCGATTAAGTCCCTGTTCATATACCCATGGAAAAAGGGAAGGCATGCCAAAAGAAGGAGATACAATCGCGACTTTATCTCCAGGTCTTAAATGCGCCGGTTTTTGAAATTCCATATGTTGAGTTACCTTTTATATTTTTTAGGTTTTCACTAATTCGCTCTATTTTTTTAATGAATTTAGCATACCGCAACAAATCAAAGAACAAGTTTTTATCTTACAAGCCCAATAAGCGCAGTAAGGAAGTGTGCAACAATAAGTTGGACGATTCGGCTGCGCCAAAGCTCCCGCGGTTGAACGATTAAAAGTAACCCTATATTATAATATTGGATCACTTTTAATCGATTCAACCCCGGGGCTTTGGCGCAGCCGAATCGTCCAATTTATTATTGCACACTTCCTAAAGTCGTTAATTTTCATATTGCCAGGAATCATAAGATGCTCTAAATTGCTGACTGACGACGGATTTTAATCCATTAGTTGTAGATTAGACGCTACATCAGTAACCCTTTTTGGGTGACTATCTCGGGTTCAAATACTAGGTAAGTGATATTAAGCCTAGGGCATCAGAACGCTATATGCACTTTAATCCCGTGTTCGGGAGTGCCGATCACACATTGAGAAGTCACCCGCTTTTTCATTATTCAAAGCAGGATTCTTATGCAGGTATCATTAGCATCTTGGGTGCGGGCAAACGCTGAAACCCAACCATATGGCGAATCAAAAACATCAAATGGAACCTCTCAAAATCAACAGTTGTTACATGCATCTCAGATACGTTCTGATAGCGAAATAGTTTCATTAAGTGACTCACATCATATTAGGCAAGCACCGGCGGATCCACGAAGTAGCCAAGTTGAAAATTGTTCGAAGAAATGTTTTACTGAAATCAAAAATTGCCTACATCACCCCTGTAATTGTCTTTCTAATACAGGGCGCTTCTTATGCACTCCATGCATACGATGCGCTGAAAACATCGGTTATTTTTGTGAGGACGTGAGTTTTTGTATCAATGACTGTGGTTCTACAATTGACAGAATATGCTCATGTCTTTGTTAACGACAGAGGCAATTGGAAAGAATCGTTTCCAATACATAATAAAGTAGGTATCTTTGCAGGTCCAGCAGGTCAAACTCAGGTCATGTGGGATTTAAGACAAGACTCTCGAATTGTCGATATTTTTGCCAAAATTTGGAACACAAATGACCTCATAGTAAGCATGGATGGAATGTCTATTATGTGTCCGCCTGAAATACGAGAAGAGTATTTTAGACCCTGGCCTCACGTCGATCAAGGAATTAACAAACGTCAAGATGGCATCATGCATAATAATCTTCCTCCGATTGATTTTGTTAGTGAATCGTTGCTAAATACTCAGCCATTTACAATTCAAGGACAGTTTTTATTTGAAGACTCTTTCGATGGCGATGGAGGATTCTTTTGCATTCCGAAATCCCACCTACGATTTGATGAGTTTTCTCCCACCCTTGAAGCTCTTGAAATACTTGATGCACCTTGGAGCGAAAAAACAAAAATAAGAGATGATTATTTGAGAAATATTTTCGCAAATAATTGCGATGAAATTACCGATATATATCCGGAAAAACATGTAACCGCTCCTCGAGGATCTCTAATTCTATGGGATTCGAGGACTATCCATTGGAATCAACATCCTCGAAAAGACAGATCTTTTAACGAATGTCCAAAAGTCAGAATGGTTGGATATCTTTGTTACGTTCCAAAAAAAAGAATGTCCGACAGAATTAAGACTATTCGTCTCAAAGCTTTTGAGACAGGCGTTTCTACAGGACACAACCCTGCTCAATTTGACCTTAAATATAGTCATGAACATATCTGGAAAGAATATGAGCAATATCTTGAAGACGCAAGCTATATCCAACCAAAAATCAATCTGACTCCATTGGGCAGATCACTCTTAGGAACTGACAAGAAGGAGTTGCTCCTCGCAGGAAACTGCAAAAACTGGTTATACTTATGAGGCAAAAGCCGCCACCCGCTTGTCGTTAACCCGCCATCATCGCTGTCGCCGTACAGTAGTGCTGTTGGTTTTTATTTGCGTTGTTTATCGTTTGACTTGCAACCTTATTGGATATATACTGCAGCAATAAAAAATTATTCGCTGGTATGAAAATTGGATAAAATTTTTAAATTTTTCAGTTTGTTTTTTATTCCTTGGATTGGGTTAGGAGCGGCAGTGCATTTAGACAAATTGGTCGAATATGATCAATATACTTGCGCTGAAATCCTCCAAGAAGCGAATTTGTCAGATTTGTGGAATTGTTTTTTAAATGGCCAGGCAGATCTCTTTTTCAGCCATGAAGCAGAATTCTTTGCCAGTGAAAATAGTTGGATAACCGCACAAAATATCTTAGAACTTGGCAGTGGAAATGGGGCTTATCTTTATCGACTTTCGGAAGTATTTAAAGATAAAGAATACCTAGGTATCGAAAAACAATCTTTACTTGTTATACAGTCAGATGCTCAATATAGCCGAACTGGCTTATCTTTTACGGAAGGGGATGCTGAACAAGAGAATGAACAACTCAACAATAAATTTGATGGTGTTCTATTTCGATTAACTTTGCAACATCTCAAAAATCCAAGACTCGCACTGCAATTGGCTCACCAATATCTGAAACAAGATGGATATGTATTTATCATTGATTCTTACGATCCAGCATATAGTAGTTCTCATGAAATCCCCTCAATAGAAGAAGCTTCTCGTCAACACAATGAACGAAATAAAGCAAACCTTAAAGGAAATCGACTTATTACAATTGAAATTTTAGAAGATCTGCAAAATGAAAATAGTTTGCTTAGCAATCTTTACGAAGTAGCGAGAACCAGTTTGGATGTACAGGGTAATCGTTTGGAAAAAGGTATGCGATTTGAAAGTGAGCAAGATCGCAAACGCTATTTTAATCATGCAATGCTGTTTTTAGGCATTTTAAGCAATGGATATGACGTTTCAGTGGACTTTTCAAAGGCATATGAAGAGCTACAAGTTTATTTAAAAGATGAAAAATCATGGGTTTGTTTAGGAATGCATTTTCTTGTCTTGAAAAAAAAGGGGGGTTGTCCGTGAAACTGTTGTTACAATTATTTTCTCTTTGTTTCTTTATTATTTTTGCAACACCGTTAATAGGAAATAAGGAAAACATAGCTAAAGTAAATGGGCTGAACATATGGTTTGAAACATTTGGCAATCCAGAAGATCCAGCTTTTTTGCTAATCATGGGTGGAGGTTGTCAAGGGGTATTATGGCCTATTGAGTTTTGTGAAAAGCTTGTAAAAGAAGGGTTTTATGTTATCCGTTACGACCACCGCGATGCAGGCCTCTCAACATACATTAATTTTGCAGAGAATCCATATGATTTAATGGATATTACCAAGGATGCAGTTGAATTGCTTAATGTTTTAAATATAGAAAAAGTCCATCTCTTTGGTATATCTATGGGAGGACTTGTTGCAGAAATAATGGCTGTATATTTCCCTGAAAAAGTTCATTCGATAGCTATTATGGGATCTACGCCTGATGTTCGTCCGATGAATTTGGCTATAAAAGGAGAATCTCCTGAAGAGGGAGCTCTTTCTAGTCCTGTAAGCGATTATCGTTCATGGAGAGGACGTATACCACAAAAACCCTACGATCAAGACGAAGAATTTTTAGAACATAGGATAAACATTTGGCGTCGAATGAGCGGTTCTGTCCCATTTGATAGGGATTTTTATCGTTCTTTACATAGACAGTGTTTGGCTCGTTTGAAAAATACAGATTCTCTTGCAAATCATTACTTGGCTAGTGCACGTTCCGAAGACCTAGTAAAAGCTGTTCCTTATCAGATTCAAGTTCCAACGCTCATTTTACAAGGATCTGAAGATCCTGTATTTCGTCCAGATCATGGAGAAGCTCTTTTTAAATCGATTAAAGGTTCAAAATATCTTCTGGTGGAAGGAATGGGTCATGTGCCGAACGTATATTTTGATGATTTCCTAATCGAACAGATAAAGTTGCATTCAAACTCAAAATAGCTGGTAGAAGCGATCTCTTAATGGATATAACAAATCATATAGCTACATTTTCTAAAATGATTGTTCTTGTTGTCATTATATTGATAACAAGTTCCTCCTTTGTTTGTTGCGAGGAAAGCCAATTTGACACCTATGAAGAGCTCACCGAAACACAATACAAAAACCATATCAATGAATTTCAAAGAGCTTTTGGAAAGCAAATGGAAAACGAATTCAATCTAAAGTGGGTAGAGGGAGGTTTTGTACATAATTTTTCTAACGATCAACCCGAGTTCTATGCTTATCGTCGAGCGACACTTGAAGAAGCGAGAACTCTTGTCTTAGCTCTAATACACAAACTTTCCCTAGCAATTAGAGAAGATCCAATAATGCTTTCCTATCTTAACAAACTGTCTTTAACTCCTGATGCCATAGGAGTGAATATTCAATTTGCCTATTTACACAATTGGAGTTATGATGATGGTAGCATCGATAGTGTTTATTCCTATCACTCCAGAAAAGCTACAAATGGGATTAAAAAGCTATATCTTCAGTACACATCAACAGACCCATTTGGCGACTTTTCAACTCATGATAATTCGGTCTATACTCGCATTGAAGAGTCTTTTGAAGATGCTACCAAACTTAACGCTGCAACAGCCATCACAAACCGGCTATTCACCAGACTGCGGGGTTTGAAGATGAACTAATTCAAATTCTAGCTTTTTTTAAAGCAGAGATGAAAAAAAAATATGGCTTGCGATTTCGTTCCAGCGGATGGATGCTAGCTGGAAAACCTACAGCCAACATCTCGGAAATTCGAACTAAATGCACATACCTTCATTCCGCTATTACGAGACAGGTACTGGAAAATGTCCTTATCTCGAATGGGAAGATGAGCTGACAATGGAATTGCGTGCTCAAATTCGCAAAAGGCTAAATCGTGTTCGCCTTGGAAACTTTGGTGATATTGATCATATTGAGGGCAGCATATTCGAACTTCGAATTCATGCTGGGGCTGGGTACCGTATATACTATGCAAAAAAAGGCAATAAAATCGTTGTTTTACTTTGTGCTGGTAATAAGAGAAGCCAAGATCGAGATATTGCTAAGGCTAAAAAATACTGGCAAGATTTAGGAGGGTAATATGGGACAAACAAAAAAATATAAAGAACATCTTTTAAAATCGCTTGAAGATCCTCAAGAAGCTGCAGCTTATTTGGACGCTTGTCTAGAGGACGAAGATCCTCATGTTTTTCTACTCGCACTAAAAGATGTTGCTGAGGCACGTGGAGGCATGGGACAATTATCGAAAAAGGCTTCTCTTAATAGACAGAGTCTTTATAGATCGCTTTCAAAAACAGGAAACCCTAAATTAGTTAATGTGTGCACCATTTTAGCATCTCTTGGATTAGAGTTTCACATCACAGCTGCTGCTCAAAGTTAGTGTTTTAGCAGGTTGTTATGATAAGAAAACGGTCTCTCCAGAATAATCCTATCATCAATTGAAAATCTTATACAGAAGCTAAACGTACATCAACTACTGTTAAATGGAAAGTCGGTGTCAAAGCACGAAAAATATGCTGATTTTTATTGATTTGTACTGTTAAAATGCCCATTCAAAGGAAATTAACTGATGATCGAGAACGAACACATTAGACATGAAATTTTGAGCGTCGTTTCTTCTGTCATCCCTCATGATCAGATGGAACAACAACATCTCCATTTTGTAAAAACATGGATTACCTCTGGCGCTGAAATTTTTCGGATAGCCAAGCCAGATAAGCCAAATATTCATTTAGTTTCCTATTTTGTCATTGGAGGTGATGGATGAAAATTGGAGTACTTTCTGACACTCATGATCAAGGTGAACTCATTCGAAAAGCCGTTCAACACTTTAATGAAGAACAAGTCGCCTGGGTCTTTCATTGTGGAGATTGGGTGTCGCCTTTTATCTTACACTTTTTCCAGGGATTGCAGGCACCTATGCGTGGAGTGTTTGGAAACAACGACGGAGATAAGTTTCGCCACCTCGCTTTTAAGAACAAATGGGGAATAGATTTGGAATACGAAGAAAGATTTCTTGAAATTGAAATCGACAAACGACGTATAGCCGTATTCCATGGCGATTACTCTGGCCTTGTAGAATCTCTTGTGACCTGAAGGCATTGAAGAGCTTAAGAGAAAGTACCCCCCTAGTTAAATTTATTACCTTCCGAAATCCTGGTGATCTCGACAAGTTTTTAAATGAACTTAAAAAATGTAAAAACCTCAAAAAATAAAAAATAATCTTATAAATTTATTAAATTTACGCAAATGACAAACCAACCTTTAAATTTTCCAATCGTGCTATAGAGTTATGCGTCAATTGCGTCCTCATTTGACAGATGAACGAGTCTTTATCGAACAAGTCCAACGTCAATTAGTCGAAGGATACCACTTGGTGTACTGCGAAGATAAAGAAGATGTAAGGGCGCTTGCAGGATTTAGGTTCATAGAGTTTTTGGCCTGGGGAAAAGTGCTCTATATTGATGATTTAATCACAGACTCTGAGACACGAAGAAACGGCCATGGAGGAAAATTATTAAAGTGGGTAATCGAGCAAGGAAAAAAGGCAGGATGTGATCAAGTCCATTTGGATAGTGGACCCCAACGCCATGATGCTCATAGGCTCTATCTCAACCATGGTTTTAAAATCATTGGCCATCACTTTTCCCTTGATCTACAAGAAAATAAGTAGACGAATATAATACGTATACGTATAATATAGCCTGATAGATTAACCAGGAGAAATTATATGTTTACGCCGAGCTTAGGATTTGTGCTTCTTTTTGTCTCAAATCCGCAAAAGAGTGCTCTATTTTATCAAAATATTTTTGAAATAACACCAATCGAAGAGTCGCCTACATTTGTCATGTTTGCTCTCAAAAATGGTGTCATGCTTGGTCTCTGGTCTAAATATACAGCTGAACCTCGTGTTGAAGCATCGCCCGGCGCCTTGGAAATATGTTTTCCGGCAGAAGATGTGGATGCCCTATATGAGCAATGGGGTAAGAAGCATGTGACAGTTGCCCAAAAACCAACAGATATGGATTTTGGACGCACTTTTGTTGTTCTTGATCCAGATGGACACAGAATCAGAATTTATAAATTGTCTGAGACAAACCAATGACAAAATACTGGATAGGAGTCGCCTCTTATGAGCATGTTCAAAGAGGTGTCAAAGATGGATTTGCCCAAGTTTGCCACGGGAAAATAAGCACTTTAAAGTATATGTCTGAAGGAGATTGGTTGATCTACTATTCTCCAACATATAGTTTTGGTGGAAAAGATGTTTGTCGCAGCTTTACTGCAATTGGGACTGTTGACAAGGGAGAGCCATATACTTTTGAAATAAGTAAAGATTTTATCCCCTGGCGTAGAAACATCACATTTCTTAAATCAAAAGAAGTTCCTATTGGACCGTTGTTAGAAGATCTCAACTTCATAAGAGATAAGAAGAAATGGGGTTTCCCATTCCGTAGAGGTTCTTTTGAAATTCCCTTTTGCGATTTTGAGCTGATAGCAAAAAGTATGGGAGTGCTTAATGAATAAAAAAGTCGATTTTAAAAAGATCAGCATACACGAGGGTCCCAAACAAAGCCCTGGATTTTTCTTATGGCATATCAGTACTTCATGGCGCAATGCCATTGAAGCTGTCCTTAAAAATTTTGGGTTAACTCATCCTCAATTCGTTGTGTTGGCGACAACAGGCTGGTTAACCAGGAATGGAGAACTTGCTACTCAAGCAGCTATTGGAAAATTAGCTTCTTTCGATCCAAATACGACATCTCAAATACTAAGAGGACTTGAGCAAAAAGAATTGATTGAGCGTATACAGTCTACAGATGCTAGGGCAAAACATCCCCAGCTCACCTCTAAAGGGCACATAATTTTGACCAATGCATTACCCGCTGTAGAACACCAAGATATCGAGTTTTTTAGTACCTTTACCAAAAAAGAGTTGCAGCAACTGATGCAACTGTTTCAAAAATGGCGCTAATCAATTTGCAATTGTAATCCCTTGTCACCGCGTTATCAATAGCAATGGAGAGTTAGGAGGATATGGTGGAGGAATCAAACGAAAGGAATGGCTTTTAAAACATGAAAGAAAATAAAAAAAGATGCTTTGGATCTACTCTTGGCAAGGAATTTTATGCAGAATACCATGATAAAGAATGGGGAGTTCCTGTTTATAACGATAGGCACTTATTTGAAATGCTCATTCTTGAAGGAGCTCAGGCAGGCTTAAGCTGGGAGACGATTCTCAAAAGACGAGAAGGATATCGAAAAGCATTTTATCGTTTTAACCCTGTTAAGGTAGCTAAAATGACAGATGATGAGTTGAATGCGCTTCTTGAAAATCAGGGGATTATTCGCAACCGCTTGAAAATTTATGCAGCTCGTCAAAATGCGTTAGTTTTTTTACAAATTCAAAAAGAGTTTGGATCATTTTCCAATTACATTTGGAATTTTGTTGAAGGGAAACCCATTGTGACACGAAGAAAATCTCTTCAAGACATTCCTGCTTCTACTCCTATCAGCGATGCACTCTCAAAGGATCTCAAAAAAAGAGGCATGACGTTTGTGGGTTCTACAATTATTTATGCTTACATGCAGGCAGTTGGTCTTGTAGATGACCATCTAGCCGAGTGTTGGTGCTCACATCGTTGATTTAAAGCAAATGCACA
>JABDDS010000072.1 GCA_013287465.1 Chlamydiota bacterium
GCGTTTTTCTCGAGAAAATTTTCTTTTTTTATCTTGTGGAGTATCTTTGAATCAGTTATACCCTACTCTACGCAGTCCACGAGATTTAATTATTCTATTAGGAGCCTCGCAAATGACGACTATGGTATCACCCTGTCCACAATGCAATTCAAAAGCGATTAAGAAAAATGGATATACTAGGCACGGTAAGCAAAATCACCGTTGTCTTGACTGTGGCAAACAATTCTCTTTAGAACCTCTAGAACCTCGTCCGGATGAGGAAGTCTTTTGTGCCATTATTGATCCTCAGTCCGACGAATTTTATTTAAGAATCGGTCTTTAAGTCGTTTCTTCCGTCTGGGAGATTTGTAATATTGAGTTTTTTTTCAGGGAACTCGCTGTTCCTAGAGAGCAAAATTGCCTGTAGCTCAGCCGGTAAAAGTTCATAAGTTTTTTCCTCTGATCTAATTTTTGGCTTAAATGATGGCCGTATCTCGTCATAATGTGTCGGTGCATAGTTATCATCATATGGTTTAGTCACAGCATAATGTTCATCACTTTCGCACATCCCCCCTTCATCTTCATTCTTGCGACCAAAATAATAGATTTTAGGAGGTTGTTCACTATCGCTATAGTAAAAGTTATCACCACTCTTATGTACCCATTTACCATACGCCAGAGTTCTCAATGCTCCTGATTTTTCGAGATCTTTCTGATCTTCATCGGAAACACAATTGCAACCACAGCAGGAAAAACAGCAAAAACACTCTTTAAAGAGACCTCTAGCACATTCATCGCAACTTCTAATTCGCATATACATAATTCGCTTTTCCTCCTCTTCGTTTATTCCCATATTAAATGAACAACATTCAGAATCACAATCACATGGACACTTGCACCTTTGGCAACATTCCCATAAACATACTATACAACAAGTAGCAATTCTGAGAGCCCCTACAATAGGCACGACAGGTTTTCCATACCAAACAGAAGAAGGACAGTCTGCAAGTACCGCAATTCTTTCTCGTCTTACAACGGGAACCTCCTGCGGCAGATCAATAGGCGAAGCGGGAGTCGTGTATATCTTTGTATGTAAAATTACCGCATTTTCGCTAGTCATCGTTTCCTCTGGGGGAGGCTGTATCTGGATTGACTCTGTGGGCAATAATGCTGATGCTAACATAAAATTTCTCCTTTAATTTTCATTACACCTACTCAAGTTCAGCAAGCTTAATGACACCTTGAGCAGACTCAACGAGTACAATTTTTTTTTGTTCTACCTGAATCAAATAAATGATCGCTTTAGGCGAAAGCGCTCGCTTATCGATAATCTTAATCACATTAGTTTCATTTACTTGACTTAAACGATTTTGGTTAAGGCGTTTAAGAAACCAAGCCATGACCAGCACCGCTCCAAGCATCAACCCCAAAGTTGCAAGCATGTTAACGAATTTTGTGATGAAAGAGTCCCCTTCCTCATGAGGCAAATCGGCAATCAGATCCAAAGCCGATTCAGAAGCGGAAATAGTAACACTCAGGGCAACAAGAACAACAAATATCGCCCATTGATAAAATCGACACATATCAAAGCCTTTTTAGTACGATGGTACTGATCTCAAGCGATCTAAGCAACTAAAATTTCAAAACAACCTCAAAACACACCCAAAGAGGGAATTCTCTTTTTTTTTACAATAATGAGAAAAACGTTTGCAAAAATAATAGGCAATTGAATAATATCAGAGCTTCTTATTCCGGGTTAGCTCAGTGGTAGAGCAGTGGACTGTTAATCCATTGGTCGTAGGTTCGAATCCTACACCCGGAGATTCGCTGGTTGATGTGACACTGCGAGTAGGGTTGAAAACGGCTCACGCAGTGTTACTAACAGCTTTTTTCCATCCAATTTTAAGTTCGAAAAGACAAAATTCAACAATTGCTGTTTTTCAGCCAAGTTCGAACTAATGAAGATTTCTTTTGCTCGCTTCGCTAAATCCAATACTGTCTTCGCTGTAATCAAGCAAGTTTCATCCGCATTGACATGTGCTTTCATTTCTGAAAGAATATCCCTCTGGCGCTTTTTGTATTCTTCTAGTTTAAGGGAGTAGGTTTCTGAGTCTATAGTTCCATCAACATGCATATCGATCAGCTTGGAAAGACGATTCTGAATTTGATCTAATTCTTTGCGCAGTACTTCTTGTGAATGTTTGAAGAATTCTTGTTCATGAGCATAAGATTGCTTTAGAGAGGCCACTATTTTTTCTATTTGCTCGTCCGATAAATGAATTTTATCGAAATATTCAAGCAGGGGAGCGAGTAATTGCTCTTTTTGATCCCAGGGACCTTTGTATTGTAATATCTTCATTGCCCAACCAATGATGATATCCACATTCAAATATCGTGCCTTTTTTCTTTGGGCTGGAGGTGCAAAAGAAACGCCGTTGGTACAATGCAACTGTTTCTTACAGTAGTTTGCCTTCGATTTAAATTCTTCCCATTCAGGGTTATCTGTAAACAATTTTTCGTATTCCCTAGCAATCTTGTGGCAGATGTCATATAGTACAATAACATTACTCCCTGCCATCTTCTGAAATCCCTTTAGTCCCAGCAATAGGTCTGAACCTCTATCTGACAATACAAATCTAGGAATGATACCTGTTTTTTGAGATATAGCGTATAAAGTTTTTGAAACTTCTTCTCCTGTTGAACGGTGCATAGGAATTAGCCCAAACGGTTCAAGATCCTGAAGTCTTAGAGTCCAATCATTTCTTTGATGTAAAACATCATAGCGGACCCCCATGATGGATAGACATTTGGTAGCACCCTGAGCAATAACATGATCAATAATCCAACACCAATCAGACGTTGCATGTTTAGGTCGATTTAGCTTATGAAATCCGATTTTAAGATCCCATTGGATGCATGTTTCGTGAGAAGGTACACGGTTTATTTTTGCTTCTTGATGAAGAACATTCATGGCGGAAGAAATGCCACGAAACCGCATAGATGCTTCTTGTTTCCATTTCATGGCCAGTAATATTTCTGGTAAAGAATAAGAGTGTCTTTGTGGCTTTAAATTTAGACCGTGCGCGATGACTTTTTTTTTAATTCTAGAGTTTGGTTTCTGAAAATTTCAACTTGTGATTTAAGGTTTTTAATGTGTTCTCGAAGAGTAGAAATTGTAGCTTTACTTTGAGATAATTCTTGTTTAAGCTGAATAGAGGAGAGTCTCCAAGTGTTTCGTCCTTCTTTTAGTCTTTTAGCAACGAATGTTTGACGCTTTAATAAGAGTTTAGCCTGTCTGCATTTATCTTTCCAAGTGTCCCGACTGTGCTCTAGCCATGAGAGAGTTTTGTCGACTCTGGTTGGAAAAAAATCACTCACAGCACATCCTTGATTAAGTCGCATATCCCCTCCATCTGTAAATGAAGGTATACATATAGTATCAAGAGAAGAAAATCAATGCAAATCTGGAATATATATGGTCACATATTTATAATTTATTTTAGCATTAAAAATTAAAGTTTTTGACAGCCCAAGCCTGACCCCAATTTTGACCCCAATTTTGACCCCCATTTTTTACCCCAATTGTGAAAAAATAAAAAAACTAAATTTTTCAATCTTAATCTATTTGAAGACTACAGTTTCTTTCGGAGTAGCTAACGCCATTCAAGATTTTTTTGTTAAAGTAAGTAGCTATATAAGATATATGTGCTTACGAAAATAGGAAAAACTAAAGCTCCAATTTCACCTAGCCTACAGGAATTCACAATGAGAAAGTTTCCAACAGTAGAAAAATTATTTCCGTAATAAGTGATATCTTTTACTTCCTTGTTTCCCAAAAACCTTATTGTGTGTAAATATGTCGAACTTAATAAAGGAGAGAGTTTAATAATCTGGGGAATTTCCAAGATATCTGCTTTCTGCAAGACATTACTTACGGAATGCATGCAACTAAGATGAATTGGTATCATGGGATTTTTTATTGTCCTATCGAGAATTCTACCTATTCTTTCTCTAAAAAGTCTTTTCATGCAGTTTTTTATCGCATTTCTTATCGAATCATTAAATTCATATAGAAAGGGTTCCCTTTTACTAGTCAATATTTCTCTTAAACGATTCGACTTTGCTTCTGTGAATTGAAAAGAAAAACGTTCAAAAGGAAGCCCTCCATTTTTAGCTTTTTCGATTCTTCGATTTAAATTAACTTCTGATTGGGCGTGACATCCGGAAGGGAGTCCACACCCAAAAGTATAAACAATACCTTCAAATTCTAGGTCAGCGTGACCGACCATGAATCCAAATTTTATGTCTTGTCCAGGATAATAGAGCAGTGAGCAAGCATTTGACATATAATTTACTTATAACCTTAGAATACAGCTTTAAGTCGAATGATCGATTTCATTTTTAAACTAACACATTTAGACATCATTGCAATCATTTTTTTTATAGAGTCATTCGAAATTATTTGGTGTAAAAATTAAAAAGAAACATGGTTATAGAAAAGGTTGGGGGCAGATTGGGTCAAAGAAGGGGTCAACAATGATGAGGGCCGACCCCGTTTTCAAAAAAACGCTTTCAGCTTGCATAGAATAATATGAATGAAGATAATTTCACGTAACAATTACGGATTAATTCCTGTCTATCCGGTACCATGCACACACAGCTTACCACCGAAGAAAAGTTCTCATTGTGGAGTTGTTGAAAAAAGATCGCTTCCCCCGGTTTTTTTTATCCCTTGTCGAGTACATCACAATAAAATTCATACATGTCCCAGTGATATGCAGACCATTTTAATTTATTCTCAATGTATTCCCATTCATCCCAACAGTACCAAGAATATTCTCCGAGAGCTACTAATAACATGCAAACCAATTTTGATTGTGGTGTTCCAGGGTTTAATGAAGCCAAAGCTACTTCAAAGCAGTGTCTCGCCATGTTCCGGTCATCCACGTTTGGAAGCCACCAGCAACGATCCTTGGCATCTCTGTAAGTTCTTTCTGCGTTGGCTTTCGATTCGTCCCGTTTCTGCCTAAAATCAATTTTTTGCACATGAGTGAGATATTTAGGTTTTGGTCGAGCTGCGTGCACTTGATGTGGAAATATCAGATTTGCGATCAATATGAGTAGAAATATAAGCAGATAGTATATGAAATTTTTCTTTTGTTTGCACCATGCATCGACCAGAAAAAATATTGCCGTGATGCCGCTGGCTGCAATGAGCGCAATGATCATTATTCTTCATCCTCATTAGGTTATTGTTTTTTTGCTTTTTTGGTTATAGTGATTGAGATCAAAGTGTGTATTATCAAAAACTATACCTTCACTTTACCTCGAGCGCAGTAAATACGTGGCATTTGGATTCGAATACACCCCATATCGTCAATAGCAGTTGGGTCAAGCTCACCTAAGCGATGAGTAAGATCGATATAAAAATTTTGAGGTATGGACATTGGGGTCACTCGAGTTTCTGTGATAACACTAAGCAACCACGCAATAAATTCGTTCACATCATAAAAAGGACTTTCTGCATCTGCAAATTTAGAATTTTCATTTAAATTGCTAACTTTTTCCAGGATAAAAATTATGCTGTTTTCATTTGTCGTTAATGTATTTATAGACATATCTAAAGCTATTTTTCCTTCCCAAGAGCATGAAAAATCATATTTAATAAACACTTCGCTAACAGCTTGATAGAAAGCAAAATTATCTCCTTCTGGTATTATAATAAAAAACCGGTTAAATGGTCTTAAGTTAGCTTTTAGAGTATCAACATTCCATTCTTGTTCACAACTACAATGCCCCAGTAATATTCCAGAAACGATGGAAGACATGCCAAAAAACAAAAAGAAAAAATAAACCATAGCTATCCCAAATTATGTGCTAAAGGAACAATCTTAGCACTTAACTAGAAATTCCCACGAGATATTTTTTAGTGAACTGAAAAAATTAAGCGCATAAGATAGATTGAAAATAACTAAAAGATGACTTCTTCAAGAAGGCTCACCAAGCAATATTCTGAATACATCTCTCCATGTCTATGTTTTTATAATTAATTTAAGCTATTAACAATGAAATGGTTGAAAATTCTTGAGAGAGACTGAGCCAGTCAAAAGTTCGAAGTGTACCCAGTAACTGGAGTTTCTAAGAGATAGGCAGTTACGGCGGAAGCGGTAGCTGCCATTTTTCTTTCATGGTGCATTTTTGGTGCACTTGCTTACAGGAACTGGCAACACTCCCGTTGCTTAGATAAAACGTAACTATTCACGTCCTCGATTAGCCGCACTTTAAGAAGCGCGCTCCACGCGCTTCTTAAAGTGCGGCTAATCGAGGACGTGAATAGTTACAAATGTAGAAGACAAGGGCTGAGTGGTGGACTGTTGTTGCTGTAGCCAACAAATTATTTAAGAGTGCGATTTAGCTTTGTTTAGACGTTTTAAAAACGCCGTATATTTTTTTGAATATCCCTCAGAAGTCGACCAAAGTTCCACTTCGGAAAGATCGATATTCTGTTCTAGGCAAATATTGATCGCTTGTTCTAATCCCTGTCGGTCGTTCCAATGATAATATGCTCCGAGACGGTCTTTCACACTATCTACAGCACGTAATAGTTTAATCTTGCCGAAGAGAGTCTCTACACTGCCAAAATCACGCACACATTCATTTCCTACTGCTACCGGCGGCGACACAAATTCCACAATCCAGGGACACCCTGGATGTTGAAAATAACGAGCCTTCTCAATGAAGCCCATTTCGAGTAATGCTTTCTTAACTTTGCGCTTGTCCTCGTATGTGACATAATCCAAATCATAAGACTGGTAGCGGTTCTCAGAGTAAATTGTAACGCAGGCGCCACCGACAAGAATTGTTTCGATGCCTCGTTTTCTGAGCCCTTCCGACACGTAACCTGCCAATTCTTTTAAGGTAATGTTCTCCCAATCAATCATAGAGGCTTTCCTTGGCGTCTTGGCCGTTTTCTAGTCATTTGTTCATAGTACCTGTCGCGTATGTCTTGAGGAAACCCATCATAGGCTCTTTCCAAAAACGATTTCAACTCCTTAAGAAACGGATAACGGGGATTGAATTGATATAGTAAAGTCTTACCTTTTCGATGACTGACGATGACCCCACCTTTTTCCAATCGCGCCAATCCTCTTTGGAAACTGAAAAGTGGCGTTTGAAACACTTCTTTTAGCTGTGAGGGATAGCACTCCTCGTTGACCACAAGATAGAACAATATTTTTTCAATAACGGCATTGCCGAAAAGAGACTCTAACATAATGACCACCTTTTTTAGTCATATTACCACATTTTTTGGTTGATTGTATAGATAAAACCATTATAGCAAGAGAGAAACTTTGCCATAACCGTATCAAATGCCGTAGGAATTCAATTCATGGAAAAAAAAATTAGCCGAACCATGTTTCTAGGGTTTCACCAATAGTTGCGACTATGATTGTGAAAAGGAGAGGTAGGCAAGCAAGAAAATACACTTTACTATATGCTCGGTAGACTCGGTATTTTGACCACATGGTAAAGATGCTAGTAAGGGTCACAACAGGAACGCTAAACACTAGAAGAGCGATGATTAATCTTATGAATGGGTTCATGGAGGATTCATACATGTTTAGTCCTATCATAAGGGACCATAAAAATGAAACCGGTGCAAGTACGCCGTTTACTAAAGTTGCAACAACAGTGCACCACTTCGCTATCTTGCTGTGATGAAAATTTTCTTCCGTGTTCATTTCTTGATTCATCATTTAAAGTTTACTTGTTGACAGTATGTTTACAGTCACGAATAAAATAATAAAAAATAAAGGAAGGATTGCGAAAAAACGCACCATTCTGTATTGCTCGTTCATATAGTACTTTGACCACATCATAAAAACGCTAATGATCATCGAGATGGGAGCACTAAGATTAACGCACTTAAGAGCGATCAGACCTACATATGCATTGAGAGTGTGGGCATGTTGTGATGTTACTCCGATTGAATTTTCCAAAAAAAGGAGAAAGGGAGCTAGCATAGCGTACATACAAGTGCTTGTAAGGGCATATATCTTAGCGCTTTCTCTTTTATGGTTAATTTTTTTTTCATCCACGATCTATAACTTGTTTAGACCCGTTTAATGAAGCTATGGGGGTTCTGCTACGAATTAATCCGGGATTTCTGATGCGCCAAGAGATATTGCCTCCAGTGGCCACATGTTTATTACTCCATTCATCAAAATAGAAGATAACATCATCACTATATTTATACGCAGTTTTATACATTGCTAAGCCTTTTCTATTTTGCATTGAAAGTTGTTGCTCGGTCAGTGCATCAATCGTAAGTGATCGGTAGATTGCAATCAAGAAAATGGTGCAATTTTGGTGCACTTGGCCACAAACCAGCGCGATTATTGGCGATTAATTGCAGCAAATCGTTCTATCACAAGTCTTTAATTTTCATGTTGCTATGAATTGTGGAGTGTTGTAGATTATTGACTAACAACGGACTGTTAATCCATTGGTCGTAGGTTCGAATCCTACACCCGGAGTCTTCTTTTTGGGTGACTATCTCGGGTTCAAGTACTAGGTAAGTGAACGTTAGACCTAGGGCATCAGAACTGCTATATGCATTAATCCCGTTCTCGGGAGTGCCAATCACATATTGAGAAGTCACCCATTTTTTTCAGTCGAAATCGACCTTACTGTAATTGGCGAATCATTATTGGGATAATAATATGTTAGAATTCAAAAGTCCTACTTATCCCACAATGATAATGACTTCGCAAAATATTTCCTATGTATCAACCGATTTCCTTGTTGGCAATCTAGCTAGCTCTACACCCATAAATCAACAGCGTTTTTGCTCTCGTTTGAAAGAACGCGTTGAACTTTCTAGGGGTATTATAGTCCAAGAGTGGCAAGAAACTTGGAACTCAGAACATTGTAAATTTAGCTGTAAGCAATGCTGTTGGCATTGTAATTACGATTATCTAGATCGCACTTGTTACTTTCTCTCAGTGTTGTGTGGCCAAACATGTGGCATTATATGCCCTCCATGCATAAGCATTTGTGATAATAGTTATGTAAAATGTTCTACTTGTATAGGCTGCTGTCAGACAATTTCACAATGCATTGGAGGGTGTGTTTCCGATACATTTAATAGTATTGGAACCTGTTGTTCAAATACATGTGGCAAAATAGGTAGCTGCTGCAGTAATCTTACTTATTATTGTGATTGTGGGGATAGTGAAGATTGGTGCGGAGATCCTAGCTACCTTCAGTGGATAATTTTATGCTGTGCTTCTCTTTTTAATATTCAATAATTTAGATAAAATCGTAATCTTTCTATTGTTTTAGGTTTTTATCTCACACAAATTGCGCAAGCCATGTATTGAGCACGACTAAGAGCTGTTTCATTTCCAACGGCAAGTGTTGTCGATCTTCTTTACGTATTCCTTGAAGGTAGCGATTCCACATTGTTTGGAGCGTATTAAGTTGGGCGTTTTCAAAAGCAATGGGGTAAGTAAAAGGAGTTCCTCTATGGTTAAACACAGTTGTCATAACACCTTTTGTAGACTCCACGGAAAGCAATTCGCGTGTATGAACCATATTGTAGAGGTCGTGAAAATCCTTCATGCGACTATTATCGCTCCCTCGATAGATAACCGTCTCTAATTTTTCAGCAAAAATGAACTCTTGGGGATAGCAGAGCAATGATACATGTTCTTCGAAGAATGCTCCTTTTGAATAGCGCATCAAATCAAGTTGTTTGACTTTAGGTTGGACAGTGTCTCCAAAACCAATATCAATGGCTAATCTGAATCGTGTTCGCCTGTGATTGCCATATGTCATCTGGACGGCGATTCATTTCTTTCGCAGCATTACGAAGCCGCGCTTTAAATGATTTTTCAATGTCATCTGTAATCATGTTGTGTAAGCTAGTATGTAAGGAGTTAATTTAACTCGTAGTATTTTTGCATATTCTTGTAGTTTTTTCAAGTCTGGTTTGTGGTTCTTGTCACGTAAATAACGCTGCAAGGCTTTAATGGCGATTTCGTGGCTAAGGTACCGGAATGCATCGACTACACATCGCTCTCTATTAAAGATTTTCACCTGGTACTCGCCTAATATCATCTCAGTCTTGCCCAAA
>JABDDS010000073.1 GCA_013287465.1 Chlamydiota bacterium
CATGGGCGATGAGTGGAGAATAAAAAAAAATAAGAACAAAAAATTTTAATACGGATAACGAGCGAGAGTGGATGATTTTTAGCAAAAATTGAAGACTCCGTTTCATAGAATTCCCGCATACAGTGCAGCTGATTTTACATGTGAATAAGTAAAAAAGCAAGTATCACAAAAAAATAAGTTGCATGAAAAGATAGCGATTCTATAAAAAATGTTTGTAACCATTAAATAGGAGGACCTATGAAAATTTTAGAAATGATCGCTTCAATTTTACTCATTGTTGGAGGCTTAAATTGGGGATTAGTTGGACTTTTTGAAATCAACTTAGTCGATATGATTTTTGGGCATGCTTCTCTTCTTGACAGATTGGTATATATTTTAGTCGGTGCTAGCGCTGTATTTAAGTTATTTACGTGCTGCGGATCTTGCGGATCTAAAGGTTCCTGTTGTTCAAAATAGAATAAAAACAAGGGACATTATGGACTGGTGGACATCATGGACACTGTGGACATCATGGACATTATAGACATCAGAACGTTTTTTGTCCATAATGTCCATGATGTCCACAGTGTCCATGATGTCCTTTTTTACTCTTTTTCGGTATATTATACAACAGTCATCCAACACGTGATCAAGGTCGCTAAGAGTAAAAGACCAATCACACAATGGTTAAGATCTGGGATCGGGTGGTTCTTCCGTGGCGGTAAAAAATGATACGTTTTGGCATTGTCAGCTTCGGCATTTTCTAAAAAGCCTTTCGGCCATCCAAAAAAATAAGGCAACCACCAAGAAAGGATATGTCCTACGAAAGAAACAGACCAAAAGACAATTCCTAGCCAGATAAGCCAATAAAAATGAAACAAAAAGCCTATGATGGAAGCTATCTGAAAAATGTGCAAAATACAATTAATCTGTTGCTCTTTTGGAAATGCTTCTTGGCTTAGATCGTTTAATGGATTCAGCGGCACCCAGTGGGTTAAAGCAAACCAAACTGTAAATAGCACTTGAGATATAATTGTCAAATCGGTCCAGTTCATTTCCTTCCTATTTTTTCAAAAAACACATCAAAAACACACATATTGCATTTTAATTCTGTTTTCGATAAAATCGCGTAGTTACTTAACATGATGTTACAACGAATATGATTAAAACTCTATTTATATTAATAGCCTCATTAAAAACGTTATGTTTTGCTGAATGTTACAATGAGATTAAGTATACCATCGATCTAGTTCCTTCCGAGAAAAAACTAGAAATCACAATGGCATTTCAAGGCGATGAGAGCGGCATTACTGAAATAGAACTGCCGATTTCATGGACTGGACAGCCATTTGAAGAAATCGTCAATCTACGATGTTATTCCGATACTGGTGATCTCACAACAGACACAACTTCCTTAATATCTAGATCGGAACTAAGGAAGTGTGCAATAATAAGTTGAACGATTCGGCTGCGTCAAAGTCCCAGGGTTGAATCGATTAAAAGTGATCCAATATTATAATATAGGGTCACTTTTAATCGTTCAACTGCGGAAGCTTTCGCGCGGCCCAGTCGTCCAACTTATTGTTACACACTTCCTAAAGAGCTGGGCACTCACTATAGAAATACAGGGAAAGTATATGAAGAAAATTTTATTTATAAGCATGATGATATTCAGCATTTTCGCGTGTCATGCACAGATTACACAAGTGAACGATATGAAAGAAGTTTTTGAAGCTTTTAAAGATGCAGATTCGAATACATTAGCTGTCTTTGATGTTGATATGGTCTTGGTCCAGCCAAGCGATCCCGCTTTCCAAATGGCTAATATGAAGCGTTATGGCGTTATTGCAAAGCGGATCATGAAGGAGATGCCAGAAGACAAACAAATGGTATTTTTAAGTTTAATGACGATCGGTTCACATCCTATATTGATTGATGACCGAACTCCTCAACTTCTCAATCAGATCATCCAAAGGGGAGTTCCGGCAATTGCATTGACAGCTAATCTAACAGGCAGATTAGGTTCTATTGAAAAAATGGAACAATGGCGAATTGACAGTTTAAAACGATTGGGAATCGATTTCTCCAGGACAGCACCATGCTCATCTTCGCTTGTACTCGATAATCTTGCTTCCTATAGAGGAAATTACTCAAGCTACCTTAATGGTGTGCTCTTTGTCAATGGCACAACCGTATCGAAAGGAGAGGCTTTTTTAACCTTTCTGGAAAAGAGCGGCTTTTCTCCAAACAAGGTCATTTTTATCGATGATAAAGAAGATAATTTGAAAAGCTTGGAAACTGCTATTCAAAAATTAAATTTGTCAATTGAATATCAAGGGTTTCACTATTTAGGTGCTCTACAATATCCTTCAGAGGTAATTTCAGAAGAAGAATTTGAATCTCGATGGCAACAACTTGCTTTGCGAGCACAAGAAATCAATTAAACAAATTTTCGAGACGGGGTCAGGTCTGACATTCTGACATTCCAATTGCCACAAACATCCTTTAGGACGAAGATATATTGGCGCATTTATAAAAGTTGGGATATTCGCATTGGGGAATAGTTAGAATAGCTGTTGGATCTCTGTTTACAAATACGTTACTGTCTGCCGCGCAGTATATATCGTAGAAAAAAAATATTTTTTTCTTTGCTACAATTTTAAACTGCTATACCATTTCCATTTTCTAGATGATGTGGGGATTGTTTGCAAGTGGACTGGCAACGTTTTTTCTTAATTCTATTTTTGATACCTACCTTTACCTATGGCTTCAACGAAAAAGAGTGTTCTCAAATTCAACTTAAAATTACTTTTGAATGGGATAAACACAATGAATATGTTCAACAATTTCAAGCTTTAGAGACTTCTACAGATACAGAAAAAGCCCTTCCTCTTCTTAAAGATGCTGTTCAATCATGTGAGCGGGCAATTAGATATTGCGATCAACTGCTTAATGATATTGCGCAACGATCGAAAAAAGAGGCGTCAAAATCTTGGCGTGTCAAGCTGAAAGAAACTTGTGAACAATATCAAAAGGCATTGCTTACTGAGTTAACAGCCATTCGCTCTGTAATCCTTAAGATAGAAGGCGATGCTGCTATAACCAAAGCGAACACTCTCTATAACCAGAGTTTAGAGAAAGGTTATCTAGTATCTATCAAAAAAAATGCATTGCGATGTTCTTTAAGCAACAGCGATGAAGTCATCAATGTATTGAATGAAATTTCTAACGACTACACAGCGATAGTAACAGATTTGCATACTGCTTTGGATTCTATTGCACCTTATCCAAATCAAGAAGAGAACGAGAGTACTCTTAAAAGTCTTTTAGGTAAATATGAAAAATTAGCGTTTGAGTGTAAGCAGGAAGCTGAAAACTGGCCCACATGTATCCAAAACCAAATGACGCTTTTACGCGGGGAGCTGATCTCTCTTAAAGCCGAAGCTGAGCTTTTCCGTTATAAAGGACTCGATTTTTCCTGTTACCAAACACAAAAAGAGATTCTAATCATTCTTGAAGAGTTGATTAAACACAACTCAGCACATGAACATTTTAGATGTGAGTGGGAAGAAACAAAAAATCAAATCGATAGCTTTGAACAACAACTTCATTCACACAAATCTGTAAACCATTTTATAGATCACCAACTTCAAGAAAAAGAGCGGCGCGCTCTTTTTTATAAGCATGATCCTTTGTTAGAACCTCAATCTGATTCCATATCATCTTCTTCAAATATCATTCCCTTAGATGGACAGCAAGAGAAAAACGGCATATTCACTCTTTATACAGAACAATTTTATCGTTTTCTTTTTAAACAAAATACTCCTGTTTCTACAATCGCTTTTGAAGTCTATGAAGATAATCAGCTGATTTATACTGAAACGGTAGAGTTGCCATGTGTGGGGACGCGTGGATGGGAGCAGTATTTGAAGAGCGGCATGTTATTTGTACCTGAAACCCGATTACAGTCAGAATTTGGATTTGACTTGCGTTTCCATTTTGTTTTTAACTCTAACAATGACTTCTCCGTGGTCATTTCGCAAAAAGGTAGCAATCCCCATTACCATCTCATTACTAAGCTCGATGAATTGACGTTGTACCAAGCTCGGTTTCAGGTCCCTCCTCCCTGGCAGCTAGAGATGCTCCGTATGCCACAAGAATCATTCCGATTGAATTCTTTTGTGCCTACCTCGGCTTCTATTCAACTCCCACTAGAAATACTACCTTCTACTTCTCAGAAAAAGCCAATTGTTTATTCAGCTCTGGATCAGCTTGTCAAAGAACTCAACAACGACCCTATGGCGATTGCTGAGTATGTCCAACATGAAATTGCCTTTGTTGATCCCTTTAGATACCAAGAAAATGGAGTATTTCAAGCGGCCACGATCCATCGAAATCCTTATGTCACTTTCATGGAACAGCAAGGATCTGCTTGGGAGCAGTGTCAACTGCTGGTCTATTTATTGCAAAAAGCTGGATACCAAGCTCACTATGGAATGGCGGATTACTGCTTGCTACCCAAAGACTTTGTGGAACGTCTGTTATTTACACAGGTATCAAGTAATCAGGAAGAAGTTCAGGTAAAGTATCCTTGGGTTGTTTTTTTTGACGGAGATCAATGGATTTCACTCTTCCCGTGGATGAAAGAGATCGAAATGCACGAAGGGTATGATCTCTATCAATTGCTGCCAAAGGAATATGCCTCTGCAGAACTATGGACTCTACAGTATCTCAAAGGCGATCCAGAAATTGTTAAATACATCGGAGCTGATGGGGATGATTCGGCCGGAATCCTCTTTGTTCGATTCCTTGAGGATCATGTGCAGAAGCAGGGCTTTTCGATACAGGATGTGGGAATACAGCGCCGAGAACTCAAACGTTCTTTCGCTTCATGGAACGATTTCCCACATCCTAAAGTATCTGATCAGATCACAATATTTTCTTCACTAGATAAAATTCCTAACCTCTTTGCTTTAATTACTATTGAACTTTCTGCGCACAATAACCTCAAAAGCAAATGGTCTCAAACTTATCGATTGGCAGACTTTGGTTGTGAAACCTCCTCAATTCGTTTTACAAATTCAGGAGAAAAAGAGAGTGTTCATTTTTATCCCTCAGGTAGTGGTGTTAGCATGGGAATTGGGCTCTCACCTGATGATGCACTTGTTGATATCAAGATCAACTATTGCGACTTTCCTGCTTGTCCAAAATTCTATAAAGAACAGACTTTTTCAATTGCTCGAGGAACCACTGCTGCCGTCTGCTTCGATTTCGGAGATGCCCAATCCAAACGAACCACAGAACTTCATCGTCTTTTCTCTAAAGAAAAAAATGAAGACCAGCGCGTTGCCGCTCTTCTCTCCTTTGTAGGAGCTGTTTATTTTGAAAAATGTAACCGAGCAACCCAAGCGTTGGCCTGCCTGCATAAAATTCCTTCACCCATAACTTTTGCCTTTGGGCTTTCTAAATTCACCCCTAGAGGGAATGACACCTATCCTCAAGTGGATATGTTCTATTTCCAAAATCCATCAGATGAACAGTACAATGCTTTTGAGTGCAGTTCATTAGTTCTTTTAGATTCCTCTTCCAATGAGCATCAAGTCTTGCGCGACGTCTTTAAAGATCCATACGCGGTGTCAACAGTCAGACTGTTACAAATTGCTCATCAAGAGAAAGGAGGATTTCTTACTTTCACTCCTGAAAGTTTTAAACGCGCCGACGAAACACCTGAAGCCGCTCAAAGTATTCACTTTTCCCATATCAAGGATCTCAATTTAAGGGACTTGCCCAATCGCTCTCCTGGACAATGGGAACTTCTTAAAAAGATGCTTCGCTCTGACAATAGTTTAAGTCAATGGTCTTTGGCTTATGTCACACCGGGATTGATCTCTAGCAAAAATGATACTTACCAAGAGATGGGAGCACTCATTTTTTCTCCCTATATGGGATATGCACTGATCTCGAATAACAACTTGGTTTTCAATGGAGGTCTTGGTTCTGCACTCCCTGGTTTCAATCTGACTACAGACTGGCAACTAATTCCTGATAAGAATGGCTATCGTGTAAACTATACCCGCACTCAAGCCTCTTTATTCCCTATTAATATGTTATTTCCCTCACAGACGCCTGTGGAACCAGATGTCCGAAACATTTGAATATTCAGGTGATATGACTCGAGTAATTGACGCTGCAGGAGGCACTACAACCTACAAAATCTTTAACAAACAAATTTATAAGATCACAGATCCTCTGGGAGCAGAAATCTCTCAAACCTGGTTCATCGATAAAAATTCTTGGTTTGATCCGATCACAGAGCAAATTCAAACCGCTGATGATGTAAAAGGTGCTGCCAAAGCCTTGAAGTCGATGACAGACAGAAGAGGACTCATCACTTCCTATCATTATGACGATTCAGGAAACCGCATTGCGACCATTTTAGAAGGAATTGATCTCACCGGGACAGGAGAAACTTGCATCGCGAAGACATTTATCTATAACAATCGACATCAATGCATCGAGGAAAGTGTAGTAGGTCATCGCACCCGCATTCATTATGATGAGATTTTTTCTTATTTGCCTAAAAGAATTGAAACCTATGTAGATGATCAATTAATTTCATTCACCGAACTCTCCTACAATACTCAAGGGGAACTGATCAAAGAGAATCACACCGGAGCAATCACTCTTTGGGAATATAATGCCAAAGGTTTCCCCACTAAACGAGTCCAACAGACAGGAACTCAAGACCCGGATCTAGTGACCGAATATGTCTATAGTCCACAAGGCAAATGTATTAAAGAAATCTGTCCAGATAGTATCCAAGAAACGGCCTATGATATCATGGGAAGTGCCATTAGCTCTAAACTATTATCGCTTTCCGGCAACCTCATTTCAGCTACCTACACCAACTATAATCTTAACCAAGACCCCATTCGCGTCTACTCCTCTAATCCAGATGATGTCAATCAAATTTACTACAATACAGATGGACGTATTAAAGCGCTTAGCAAGGCACTAGAGGAAGGCAAAACGGCTTATACCCTTTATGATTACGATGCACGTGGTTATCTCATTGAAGAGACAGATCCACGAGGTTATTGCACTAGCCGTGAATACAGCGCTCTTGGACAAGTCATCTCTCAGACAAAAGAAGGCTTGACAACTCGTTTTTCTTATGAACCTGGTGGACTCATTAAAAGTGCTATTTCTCCTTCAGGAGCCACAATCATCAGTGATTACATTACCAACGGTCTCTTAATCAAAGAACATTATCCAGACGGCACAGAATATAGCAAAACTTATGACATTTTTGGTCGTGTCGTCTCCGAAACTAGAAATGGAATCACATGTCTAGTTCATTACGATGATGTTAATCGCAAAGTTATCTATACCCAACCAGCAACCAATACACAAGAAATTCATGAATTTGACTCACGCGGTAATCTTACTCGCCGTACCGATAGCGCTGGATATAGCTCTACAAAAGCTTATGACCATCTCAATCGCCTCATTGAAGAGATTGCGCCAACTGGTGAACAGACTTATTGGAGCTACCAAGAGAACGGGGTTATTTGCTCTCTACCCTCCGGAGAAACCGTCACTACCCTCTATGAAGGCGGTCAATGTGTTGCGTCTAGCACATTTAATGCACATGGAGCCCTCATTGCCTCTACTCAATATGCGCATGATCCTATTGAAAATAAGGAGACTATTACTCAAGGAGACTTCGTCACCACTACTTGGAGAAATACTTTAGGATTGCCTGTTAAAGTGCAACAGGGAAATCTCATCACAACGTATCAATACGATGCTTGTGGTAACTGTATTGCCTCTAAAGATGGTTTAGGGCAGGTCATTTACCAGCAATTTGATGGACTATCTCGATTGACACAAAAACAGCTGCCCGATCACACTCTCCTTCGTTATGTCTATGATTCCGATTCTAACTTGATTGAATATCATCTCCCTAACGAAAACGTTTGGCATGCCTCCTACGACTCAATGAACCGTAAAATTTTAGAATACGTCCAAGCAAAATTGTTAGTATCTAATCTCTGGAACTATGTTTACGAAGCCGGTAGACTTAAGGAAATAGTAGATCCTGCCAACCGACACTACTTCTATTCCTACAATAACATTGGACAACTCGTTGAAGAAAGTGTTGAAAATAGCCGACGACAGTATATCTACGACTCACGTGGCCTATTAATCGAAACTCAACAAATCCACGACCAAGACCATTCTCTTGTCCAGCGCTCTTACGATCCTAGTGGCCGCCTCATCGTTGAATCGATTTTCCTCAATGGCAATTGTTTACAAAACACCCTTCAAAGCTGGACTCCATCTAGCCGTACGCTGCAAATTGACTCTCATACACGCACATTCACTTATGAAAACCAACATCTGACCCATCTAGATACATCAGACCTATCTCTCTCTTATGCGTATAACTTAGGTGGAGCCCTCACAAAGAAACAAGTAGGGACTATCACCACTCAAATTGATTATCTGGGATCGAGACTTCCCAAAACATACATCACAACGCTACCTGAAACCATGAATAAAGAAACACTTTCATGGACACTTTCAGGACGTCTTGTCGGAATTGAAACGTCAGCAAGTTCGCAACAATTTGACTATAATTCACGTGGCTACTTAACTTCTGCTAATGATAAAAAATATGAATTCGATTTTGGCAAGGCAATGACAGGGGTCTGCACTTCAGCAGACTCCTCTTATATCCCCAACCACGGCCTGGATGCCTTTGGCAAAGTCGTTACCTCGGTTGAAGATGGACTTACACTGTCTAATATCTATGATGCGATGGGGCAGCGTATCTCTCATGGAGAAACCACTTATGAATGGGATCCATGGGGACGTCTCACAAAAATCACCACCCCCACGTCAGCTTGGGAAGCTTCCTATGATTCATTTGGAAGGCGTCTACAAACGCACTATACAGAAAAAGACCAAACTCTATCCACCACTTCATTCTACGATCCAGCCAAAGAATTCCAAGAAATTGGCGTCAAATGCAATGATAAAACATTCTGGAAGCTCTATGGAGCAGCTGGATGTGACGCATTAATTGATGAAACCGGCACCTCGGCCACACTCGTCTACAATAGCTTAGAGCAACTCACGCACATTTTTTCAGCAGGAAAAACTTACCAAAGTCGCGCTCCCCCTTCTCTCTATGGCCCACAAGACTTACCCCCTCCACCTACAGATCTCCTCTCTTATGCTCAATCTCTAAACTGGCATAGTAGCGCCCAAGACCCCACAGGTCTCATTTGGCTAGGCAAGCGCTACTACAATCCACGTGAAGGACGCTTTTTAAGTCCAGATCCCGTCTCTTACCCCCTCTGCCTAGATCTCTATGCCTATGCCAATGGCGATCCTGTCAATTATGTAGATCCCGATGGACGCTTTGCCTCTGCTGTTTATCATACAGAGAGAGCCCTTAAAGGCGAATATATGGCAAATATAAGCCAGATGTCTTTGCTTGGATTTATGAAAAATAGCTTACTTGACCCCTTGATGCTGAATTTCCATCGACAAGCATGTAACCTGGTTGCAGCTGATTATGCAGATCGTGGTCTTACTAATTCTGGTTATTGTGAAGTAGGTTCATCGGATATGGAAGTTGGATACATTCAAGTAATGAATGGAATCAATACGGGATTTTTTGATGGCATAAA
>JABDDS010000074.1 GCA_013287465.1 Chlamydiota bacterium
GAGACTCTTTAGGTTACATCTTTGGATCACGTTAGTATTTAATCAACCCTCATTTTCAATCACACCCAAATATACCATACATCTTTGTATTTAAATTGCCGTTTGGCTATAGTCCAGTAATCCTAAAAATTAATAACACGACTGGAGTGCCATGAAGAGAAAAACATTCGTCATTGATACCAATGTCCTTTTATATGATCCTGAGTGCATTACCAAGTTTCCTCGCAATAATGTCGCCATTCCAGTCACCGTTCTCGAAGAGCTCGACAAAATGAAACGCCTTCCCAATGAGCTAGGAAAAAACTCACGAGCTGTATTTCGCCTTCTCGACTCCCTTCCTAAAATCGGTAAAGGGAACCTCCACAACGGCGTCAAACTCGAAAATGGGGCCACAATATCGATTCAGATGGAAATCAAAACCGACTATCACAATGTCGCCTTATCAATCAAAGACAACCAAATCATCATGGCAGCTTATCTCATCCATGAAAAGGGGGAACACGTTGTCTTCGTCTCCAAAGATTTTGCAGCACGGATCAAAGCGGAAGCCATTGGATTAGAAGCTCAAGATTATGAAAACCTAAAGCATGATTTTAAAAGGATCTACAAAGGAATTCAGCGGATTGAAACCGATAAGCATAATATCGATCTCTTTTATAAAGATGGCGCAGTCACACTACCCAATCTGATCTGCAATCCCAATGAGTATTGCATTCTCACTTCACCTGAGCATTCGTCGGCGGTAGGTAAATACAACCCTCAAACAAATACTATTGAACCTCTGCTCAAACCTACCAATATTTGGGGAGTTAAACCACGCAATGTGGAACAGAAATGCGCCATCGACCTACTTCTCCGCGATGATATCAAGTTCGTTACACTTTTGGGGCAAGCAGGAACTGGAAAGACACTTTTAGCACTCGCTTGTGGCATGCGCAAAGTATTCGATGAAGGAGTCTATTCACGCATTTTAGTCAGCCGTCCCGTCGTCCCTCTTGGTCGCGACATCGGTTACCTCCCCGGAACCAAAGAAGAAAAGCTCCTCAACTGGATGCAGCCGATCTTTGATAATTTAGAATTTTTATGCGACTCATCAGGACACGAACAAAATGAAACTTTACGCTGGGTGATGGAGAGCAAAAAAATCGAAATGGAAGCAGTGACATATATACGTGGACGTTCTTTACCAAAGATGTTTATCATTGTCGACGAAGCACAAAACCTCACCCCTCATGAAGTCAAAACAATTGTATCGAGGGCTGGAGAAGGGACAAAAGTCATTCTCACTGGAGATCCGACGCAGATTGATAACCCTTATCTTGATCCCGACTCCAATGGGTTGACATATAGCGTCGGAAAATTTAATTCTCATAAAATTTATGGACATGTCTTCATGGAAAAAACCGAACGTTCAGAACTTGCAGCGCTAGCAGCAGAACTTTTGTAGTAAAATTACATGGCATCGGCAATTGATTTTGCGCAAACAACAGCATACGATTTAACTCCTACTGCATGGCGTCTACCCCCGGCTATATGGACTGTTTTTACCGGTCTAAACAAAGTGCATAATATCTGGCGTTGGTACCGCCGTGCTGAGCTTTACCGTCAACCCGACAATCTTTTTCAATTGTTTACAGGCCATATTGTCAATATGGTCATCGGCGATTCCCTTCTACTGCGCGTTGCCGCTCAAAGTCTTCTCATCGCCACCCGTCTGTTAGAATGCGCCCAGCAACAAGCAATTGTCACCGACACCGCATATGAATGGTGGGTGGCATTAAAAGGAAATTATCCCAAACCCCTATCTATTTCCTGGGATAACTGTAAAGGCTTTGGTCTTTTTTCAGCATCGACAGTTTATTGGTGGAAAATAAGTACCCTCGCCATTTATCATCGGGTCCATAGAGTAGCATTACTCACGTGGAATTTATGTGTCGAATCTTTTAAATTAAGCATGGCCATTATGGATGTCATCGACGTGTTTTATTGGAGTCCAACGGTTAAAAACGAAGCGATCAATGAGAGTTTTATCAATCTGTCAAAATGGCTCGACAACCTCGTCAATAACAAAGAAGAGCTTCTCTCTGGACTCCATAGCAACCAAACGCTCATTGAAAAACTGCTCGCATCAACTCCATTTTCTTATACTCAACTAGAAGCAGCTGTAACAAAAACCCTTAACACAACAGAAATGATCCATACACAAGTGAAAAACATCTCTCAAGTCGGCAATGGCGTTTTCATCGATGTCGGCAAAAGAATGCTTAACGGAGCTTCCATCGTCATGGGATTAGGAGCAATTAGTGCCTAACAAACCTATCTTAACAGTTCGGAACCTGACCACACGCCTCCAGATAGGAAATCAGCCCGTTGCTGTCGTCGACGATTTGTCGTTTGACCTCTTTCCAGGAAAAACGCTAGCACTCGTCGGAGAATCGGGCTGCGGAAAAAGCCTCACAGCCCTCTCTTTGCTCCGCCTTCTTCCCACCCCACCCGCTTTACCATCGACAGGAGAGGTTATTTATAACGAAATCAATCTTCTGTCGTTAACAGAAAAGGAGATGCGCAGAATACGAGGAAAAAAAATCTCGATGATTTTCCAAGATCCTTCATCCGCTCTTAACCCAGTTTACACAATTGGAAGCCAGCTGATGGAAATTGTCGGACTCCATCTCAATCTCTATGGAGAAGAGGCGTTTGCACGCACCATCGAACTGCTTACAGAGGTGGGCATTCCTTCACCGAAAGAGAGGTTTTTAGATTATCCTCATCAGCTCTCTGGAGGGATGCGCCAAAGGGTGATGATTGCAATGGCTTTGATTTCAGAACCAGATATCCTCATCGCTGATGAGCCAACAACAGCTTTGGATGTCACTATACAGGGGCAAATTTTAACCCTTATCCGCTCTATCCAGCAAAAAAGAGGCATGGCAGTCCTTCTCATCACTCATGACATGGGAATCGTCTCTGAAATTGCCGACGACGTCATCGTCATGTATGCCGCACAAGCTGTCGAATCCGCTGATGTCATCACTCTTTTCGATCAGATGTCCCATCCGTACACACAAGGACTCTTTGCTTCAAGTCCATCGAGACATAAATCTAAAGAACACCTCTATTCAATCAAAGGGACCGTTCCTCCTCCTTCATTATTCCCTAGCGGATGTCACTTCCACCCTCGCTGTCCCTACGCAATGGAACGATGCAAGCAGGTTTCTCCTCCAGAATTTAAGATTGGAACCAACCAACAACACTACGCCAAATGCTGGCTTTATGATGGCAGTGAAGAAAGCTCCGAAAAACTTCGAAAAGGAGCATTATGATTCCGCCTCTCATCAAAGTCAAAGGACTAAAAGTCCACTTCCCCATCGTTTCCGGCATTATGAGACGAGTTGTGGGATCTATCAAAGCACTCGATGGAATCGACCTCGAACTCAACAAAAAAGAGGTTCTTGGCATCGTAGGGGAAACAGGATGTGGAAAATCGACTTTAGGGCGTGCAATCCTACGTCTAGTAGAGCCGACAGAAGGGAGCATTGAATTTTCCGGACGCGACATCCTCTCCCAAAGCAAAGAGGAGTTACAGCAATTTCGAAAGAGTGCTCAAATCATCTTTCAAAATCCTTTTGCCTCTCTTAACCCAAGGAAAACGATTTTAGAATCGATAGGGGAATCCCTTCTATATCATCATATCGTCGACACCCCAGAAGAACAAAAAGAACGGGTCGCTGAAGTCCTCTCGTTAGTGGGACTTCCCGCCAGCGCGATGGAACGTCACCCCCATGAGTTTTCTGGTGGTCAGCAACAGAGAATCTGCATTGGACGGGCGATTGCATTAAATCCCTTATTCATCGTTTGCGACGAAGCAGCTTCAGCATTAGATGTCTCAGTACAAGCGCAAATCCTCAATCTATTGCAAGAACTAAAAGAAAAGCTCTCTCTCAGTTACCTTTTTATCTCGCATGATCTATCCCTTATTCGCTACTTATCAGATCGAGTGATCGTCCTTTACCTCGGCAAAGTCATGGAAACGGGATCAGTACAAGCCATCTTCGAAAACCCCCAGCATCCCTATACAAAGGCGCTGCTATCTGCAATTCCAAAAAATCATCCCAGAGAGACCAGACAAAGAGTCGTTTTGCATGGAGAAATCCCTTCTGCACGCAATCCTCCCTCCGGATGCCCATTCCGCACGCGGTGTCCGTACGCGCAGCCGATCTGCGCTGAGCTACCCCCCAAGAAAGTGATCATCGATGTCGCCACCGGACTTCCCACACACGAATACAACTGTATCCTCTAACAAAAGCAAATAGCTACTATGTAACTATGCATAAGCACGGAAACGCAAAGACGCAGAGGCGCAAAGCCTTCGGCCCCCTCAGAGCAAAAGAGCAGAGTGAGTGTGTGTTGTTAAGATTCAAGCTTGCGAGGAACTTAAAAGAACTTAACCTGAAATAATGCTCTTTTGCTCTGAAGGGGCTGAAGGCTTTGCGTCTTTGCGCCTCTGCGTCTTTGCGTTTCCGTGCTTATGCATAGCAGTATAGTTTTTTTATACTTATGCACGGCTGCAAATTCGAAAAGAAATCTATTTTTGTTCAAAAGAGTTGCAAAAACATTTAAAATTCCTTATAGTCTGGAGTCTACCCCAAATTAGAGTTTTTCTCATGAGTCGTAAACCACATATCTTTGTTCAAGTGATTCCTTGCATTGTCCTTCTATTGATGACAGGATGTACATATAACCAAGATTCTCTTTTTTATTCAGATTGGGATGCAACCGAAGAATATCCAGAGGTGATTACAGAAGAAGAGATTCCCACACCGACGCTAGATATTGAATCAGAAGAATTTACACAACTGGTTCAAAACTTTACCGTCCAGGTAAAACACGAAGAAGGACTTAATCTCGAAAACTCTAAAATATACTTCAATGAGAGCGTTCATACCATCCAGCTCGAATTCGTCACCCAGAGGATTCTCGACGTATGCAAAGCGCGGATGCTCATCGTAGATATCACTGAGGGATTACTAGCCCGATTAAATAGACACCCCACTTTAACATGGCAATACTCTGTCTACCCCTTTTCCCCTGAAAATCTCGAAATCTACATCTCTTGCGAAAGCTTCTACTCCAAATACGAAGATCCCTACTACCTACAGTGGATTTCCCTTGAAGATGGACAAGTCACCTACTCCGCATGGGACCTCTATGACTGTAATAAAGACTGCTGGCATTCACGCCACGAATCCTATGAAAATGCGCGCGAAATAGCCTTTGCAGAAAGAAAAGCAGAAGAAGAATATACGAAAGAACATACCAGTGACAACTCAGTCTACGGCGGGCTACGCTACTTCCCAAAATAACCTCGAAAATCTAGAACCCCTCGATTTTGCAACAGCTTCTAATGTCAAAGAGTTCTACTATGCGATTCGAAATTCAACAGCGGCAACGATTCCTTTAATAGCAAATTGGTCGGGTACTCGCCTCTATAACTCCCACTACGGATGGGGACGCCTGTGGCGTTGGTTCTATTCTATTGTTTCATTATTCACTAATAAAAATCCCCGCCTTGCTCCGATTGAAAAAGCGGTCCTTCATACACACACCACCTTTCACTCCCAACTAAAAGAACTCTCTCTTTCTTTAGACCATTATCAACACTATCTCAAACAACTTGGCGGTGGATATGCAATCAAAGAAAGCGATTACATCACAACAAGAAAAAAAATCAACGACTGGAATGCCTCCTACATGCCTTTCGTCAAAATGATGCAAACTCTCAACAACCCTAGGGTTGAAGGACTCCTTGAGTATTGTTTTAAACGAGAAGGCCCTTTTTTCGATTCTCCTCTCATCGCCAAAATAGAGATGTGTCAAAAAATCATCGATCTAGAGGGGGAAACCGGAGGCCCACTCCCTCTAGCTGCTTTTAGCAAAGCAATCAAAGGAAAAATCATCACTAAACTCGACCATGAAGAACTCGATCGATGGGTACGCAAAATTAACTCATCAGAGGTTTCAGTCAACGTCCTTCATTTAGGACTTCTAGCGATTTCAGCACAAAACAACCACGGGGATAAAGTCGCAGCCCTCGAGCTATTATTAAAAAATAAGGGATGTACCGTATTCACCCAGCCAGATCCAGAGCAAATCGAATGGAGAACACAACTGCACGAAGGCATAGAAGTCGCTTATAACGATACCATTCTAACTCTAGATGCTGAAATTAGTCCTTCTCTAGCAAAAAACGACCATACACGCATTTTTGGAATCAGAAATCAACCTGATATTGTCGTTCTTTTTCCCGAAAACCGAGCCATATTGGGAATCAGAGAGGAGGAACAAAAGGAAATCGATAACAGCAAAGAGAAATTTGGTATCGAATGCTCTCGATTTATCGAGATTTCAATCGATGGGGAGATGGCTCGTATGCAGCGCTTACAGCCGCTAAGCAGCCATGCATGGGAAACATCCTATCGGGATAAACAACTGATCGAGCATTTGGTCGTTTTTCTGCGCAACCTCATTAAAAACGATGTCACACCAATAAATTTTTCTACTTCCCTCATGCTCGATGACAATGGTCAGCTAAAATCGCTTAAGCCCCTTGCAGCTGGTCCTTTCGATTTCAATGCGCTAGAAGATTTCATCTCCGACTGCGCCGGTGGTAATTTGGTCATTTTTCACCGATTAATGACGGAATCGGGACTTGCGACACACCCCACCGCTAATTTTTACCATGAGCTGCTTAGAAATGCCTTTGATGGAGATACAACAGAAGTTGAAGATCTCGCTGCGATCTATAGAATCGAAGATCCTAAAGTGATCGATCGAGGTGTAAAACTCATCAACGACGCTCTAATAATGCAACGCAACCTTTGTAGAAACCCACAAGTTAGAAAGGAAAATATCAATAAAATGATCCTCCAAAATCACCGCGCTACAGGAGCTGCCAGTCGGTTTCAATTTCATTGCAACAATCTATAACGCGAGTTTTCATCTCTATTAGTTAATTATTCACATGGTATAACCCAGGCCTTCAGCCTGGATGGGTTATCCGAGTTACCTAGGGCGTTGCCCTAGGCTTTTATATTACAGGGCGTTGCCCTGGTTATTTAGGATGGTACCTATCGAATTTCCGAGTAACTGTCCTCAGACCAAAGGTCTGGTTTATAAAAGCCTAGGGCAACGCCCTAGGTAATATAAGCAACCCATCCAGGCTGAAGGCCTGGGTTATACCACCTGAATAGCTACCTCTATTGCTGGGTTCCATTTTTCGGTGGTGCTGGCGGCACTGCTAATAAAAGATACTGCATAATCATCGTAATCAGATGAACTTCCGTTATTTGATTTCCTGTCGCATCATCAATAGACCGACGAAGATCGGCTACTGTTCGCTCATGGTTGGGATTTGCACAAGGGGCGGGCAGTGATGAAATGGTTTGGAAACCTGGTGGCAATGTTGCTCCACAATCAAATAATAGTTGAGCAACCTCTATCCTCCCTGCATTTATAGCTTCACAGCAAAGAGATATTTGATAAGAGGAGCCATCTGGATTAGAAAATTCACAAGTATTATCAATGTCTACCTTTGATTCAATTAATAATTTTAATTCCCTTAGTTCTGTCAAACCATTTCCATAGTACTTTAAATCAACCCTTCTATTGAATATGTTAATCATACTAAAATCTCTTACAATTCCTAAATCAACATTAGCCCGGTGATTAATTAAAAGAGCTGTATAATCAACTAAACCAAAATTTAACGCCGTTTGTAAAGGAGCCTGACTATAGGGAGTTCTGCGATAATTAGGATCAGCCTTAGACTCTAAAAGAAATTTTGCCATATTAACCGAATTAACCCGACAACTGCATGATGACCCGCAAGACATACCGGACTGAACAGCTTTAAGCGTAGATATGCTTTTTTCGGAACCAGGGGACAGATAAAAGTTTGGATTTCCACCTCCTGCTACCCATTCGCCAACACTATTAAAAAATTCATTATTTAAACATCCATTAACACTGACTTTTTCCCATACCACAAGTTCCTTTGAAGCTGCTGCTGCTGGCGGCAAGGACTCTTGCTCTTGTGTAGCAGCAGCTCGCGGCAATTCTAATCTTAATTCCGGGGACTCTTGCGCGGGGGATATTGGTTGGGAAAGAAGCAAACAATTTAATCGCATCCCCATCTCCCACAAATTTCTCCTTACCGGAGGCATCGCGACATCAACTACAAGGTACGTGATACCGTTTATAACACTAGAGCACATCCCACGTAAATTAATTCCCTCAAAAAACGGATAAGTCATGCCGCACCCAGAAAATGCATTTTCTTTTGTTGGATCCATTGAACTACCTCAATTAATTATTAATTATATTACATATCGAACAGAGTTATTATACACTAAACGGCAAAGGTTTGTAAAGCATTTTTTTTACTCCAAACTTTTAGCGGGAGTTGCTTAGAAATGCTTTTGATGGGGATGCTACAGATGTTGAAGATCTCGCTGCGATCTATAGAATCGAAGACCCTAAAGTAATCGATCGAGGTGTAAAACTCATCAATGACGCTCTAACGATGCAACGCAACCTTTGTAGAAACCCGCAAG
>JABDDS010000075.1 GCA_013287465.1 Chlamydiota bacterium
CGATTTGATCTCAAAATCCATGAGAAAATTATGCAGGTCAACTACTTCGGCGTTCTGGCATGGGTAGAATTCTGGGAAAAGCCCTGTCAAGAAAATGGCAAAACCAATTTCATTGCTACTAGTTCAATTAACGCGATTTTCGCTTCCCCAACAGGAAGTGCCTATTGCGAGCCATTCTTTTTCTACAAAATACTCTGTCGTTTACTACGAGCCCTGCCCGATAAATGTACGATGAAAATCCTTGGAAAGTTGTAATGATTAAAAAAGAATCTGACACCACACAATATTTAAAGCTGTTCAAAGATCGGAATACTTAAAGCAGTTATGGCAAGGTCTTCCCATTCGAATTCCGAGTCAAAATCAAGGTTGTTGATTTTATACATCCCTATACAAATTTACGTTCAATATTTTCATTTTTAAACTCTTGATTCACACTTATCAGAAAGTCTGTTTGAAATTTTTTTTCTTTGCGAGCATCCTTTAAAATACATTTTGCCGTCATGACTACTGAAATTACTCCCCCAATTCCTAACATTTCTTTAATAACAATCATCGATTTTTTTTCCTGGTTTAGATAAGGGCTTTCTGATGCAATCTTCTCGAGTATTTTTTTCAATTTAACTAAATCTTCATTAATTGGAACATGAACATCCACCGTAGTCATCATCTCTAGCTGTCCTGCGCTGCTCGAACTCACAATATCACTCATAAAACGACTATTAGGGACTGTAACTACACTCTCATCTAATGTTAAAAGCTTCACTGATCTTAGACCAATGCTTATGATTTCTCCATATGTACCTTCAAAAGTGACGCGATCCCCTAGTTGAAAAGGTTTATCGATTAATAAAACTATCCCTGCTATAATTGAGCTGGAAATATCTTTTAGAGCAAATGCAATCGCAACAATTGTACTTGCCACAAACCACAAAAATACTTCTCGCGATGGCTCAAAAATGAGATATATACCAGATGTAATTCCAAAAAAATAAATAAGGAAACCTAAAATGGGTATCCACTGGAAAACGTGCATACGCTTGCCAGGAAACTTTTTTATAATAATCTGCGAAATCTTATCCAAACATTTGACCGCTATGATCAGGAAAATTAAAAGTAAGATAAAAGTGACAATATTCATCATATCGATACTAGATATAAATTTTTTAAGCTCGTTGTCTATCATAAAATTTTCCCTCATAAAGTCTTCGTTTAACTTTTTATTACGTTATCATGAGTGATGATTTTTTTCTTTAAAGAATAGAGAAAACTATGGTGAGTTTTTAAACACCAGATGTCAGGCATGAAGTTCTCATCTTAGCCTCCATTCTTCGAGCTTCCATCTTGATTCAAAATGACTTCCGGACATAGGGGAATTACATTTTTCTTGTTTGGGTGAACAACACAAGCGCCAAACATCTGGTGATAATAGGTTTTTGTGCCGTTCTGATGTTCTTTTACGCAGCACTGGGGGCAGCAAACATTGCCGGATGAAAAATGGCCAGTTCCATCACCAGAGATGATTACGTATCCATCCAAATATTCGAAATCTTCCAGTCCTTTCCCTCTTTGAAAGGCAGCAAACACCTTTTTAAATGCTGGTCGAATATCTTCTGGGTTAACAAGATCCAATCGCTCTCTTAAATATGTATCGGAATTAAATTGACGCACGATGAAGAGAAAATAAAAACAATTCCCCGCGCTTAGGTGACTTATTTCTAAAGGATTAAATCGTCATAGTTAAATCGCCATGAATAAAACAGTTGAATAAATTTTACTTAGGATGATATAAATCAGCTCGCTACTGTTTTAGCGACACATAATTTTTAATCACCAGGGGTGCTAGGCGCGAGTTATCGCGATTAGCTGAGAGAGTCCCTAAAACCTGATCCGGGTAATACCGGCGGAGGAAGCGTGAAGATGCGAATAGACCCACAAGTTGTCTGGGAAGATCTCCGGGCAATCAAAAAAAATTCTCCCCTTGTTCACAATATCACCAATTATGTTGTGATGGAGCAAACTGCTAATAGTCTTCTGGCTATAGGAGCTTCTCCTGTCATGGCTCACGCTTTGGAAGAAGCTGCAGAGATGACAAAAATAGCCAGCAGTCTTGTTTTAAACATCGGTACTTTGAGTTGTTCCTGGATTCAAGGGATGAAGTTGGCTTTAACAGCAGCTAACACCAAACAAATCCCTGTTGTATTCGATCCTGTTGGTGCAGGGGCTACCAACTATAGAACAGAGACAGCTAAATCGATTCTAAATGCCGGAAAAATTTCGATTATCAGAGGGAACGCATCGGAGATTCTATCTCTCAATGGGGATAAGTCGCAGACCAAAGGGGTTGATAGCCTTCTTCATTCTTCTGATCACCTTTCCCAAGCAAAAAAATTGGCAATTAAAAATAGATGCGTTGTCTGGATGAGTGGAAAAATAGATGTGATCACTGATGGTCAGTTTGTTTTTCTGGTTCATAATGGGCATCCATTGATGAGTAAAGTGACGGGAATGGGGTGTACAGCAACAGCTCTTACCGGAGCTTTTGCTGCTGTTAATCAGAATCTACTACTGGCGTGTGCGCATTCTGCCGTTACTATGGGTATAACAGGTGAAATTGCAGCAAAAAAAGCAAGCGGTCCTGGTTCATTCAAATGCGCATTTATTGATGCTCTTTACAATATTTCGTCCACTGAAATAACAGAACAGTTACATGTCGAGGTGTTATGAAGCCTCCAATTGATTTGTCATTGTATTTAGTCACGCATAGAGATTCCCTTCTGCTTGAAGATTTTTTTAGAATCATTCTACATTCTATTGAGGGAGGCGTAAAAATTGTACAGTTAAGGGAAAAAGAAGCTTCTGCTTGCGAAATGATTTCAATTGGAAAGCGATTACATATGCTCTTGAAGCCTTTTGGTATTCCTTTGATCGTTAATGATAGAGTTGATGTAGCTCATGCGATCCAAGCTGATGGAGTTCATTTAGGACAATCTGACTTAAGTGTGGCTGAAGCGAGAGCCATCCTTGGAGATGATGCAATTATAGGGCTTTCTGTTGAAACCGTTGAGCAAGTCAAAGCATCTTCCGATCAAAAAGTGGATTACATTGCTGCAAGCCCTGTGTTTTCATCAAAAACAAAAACTGATTGTTATAAACCTTGGGGATTAGAGGGGCTAAAACAGATTTGTACTATTTCCACACATCCTATTATCGCAATCGGAGGAATTGATATAACGAATGTGAACGCAGTTCTGGAATGCGGTGTTTCAGGAGTTGCCGTCGTTTCATCTATTTTTAATTCTCCATGTCCTAAAACTGCGGCGATCAATCTTAGCAAAAGGATTAGGCAACATGCTTTTTAAGGAGTGGGGTGAAGATAACCTTGTCGAATATTTGAGAAAAAATTTTCCGGTTAAAGGTCATATGATGGGGATTGGTGATGACTGCGCTGTTATTCCATGTGACGAAGAAAAAGTTTGGTTGGTGACAACAGATGCATTGGCGGAGGGAGTCCATTTTTTGAAAGAACAAATCTCAGCAAGAGATTTAGGCTACAAGACCGTAGCTGTTAATGTCAGTGACATCGCTGCTATGGGAGGAAAACCCATGTATGCATTCCTATCGATAGCCATTCCCAAAATGATTGCTTCTGATTGGATTCACGATTTGATCGAAGGGGTGAAGGAAGCTTGTCAAAAGTGGGGAGTTATTCTTCTTGGTGGTGACACAATTGGTTCAAAGAAAGACCTATTTTTGAATCTTACAGTAATAGGTACAGCTTTAGTGGATCAAGTGAAATATCGACATCAAGCAATAGCAGGAGACTTTGTCTGTGTCAATGGATTTCTAGGGGATTCTGGAGGAGGATTAAGGGCATTACAAGAAAATAAAATAACGACAGCAGATATCGGACACCTTCTTCAATCTCATTTTCGACCAAATCCAAATCCTTTGCAAGGAAGTTGGCTAGCATCGCAAGAGGGAGTCCATGCAATGATGGATATTTCGGATGGATTGGATTGTGATTTAAGGCGAATGATTAAAAGTTCTCAAAAAGGAGCTGTTATCGAAACGACCGATCTTCCTATTTCTCCAGCGCTCTCTAAAGCTTGTTTAGACAATAGATGGGATGTTTTGCAGTTAGCTCTTACAGGAGGAGAAGATTATTGTTTACTCGTCACAATCTCCCCCACCCTCTTGGAAACCATTCAGTTGAAATTTCAGAAAAAATTTCAAACACCTCTATTTCCTATCGGTCGCATCACGGATAATCCGAACAAACTGGAATATTGTCGATATGGAGAAACCATTCAAATAAATTATAAAAATTTTGACCATTTTGAATAGGAGGTTGACTAATGGATAAAGATCGATTTTATACAGTTCTTACAATTGCAGGATTTGATGGAAGCGGAGGAGCTGGTATCCAAGCAGATCTAAAAACATTTTCTGCTTTAGGATGTTATGGGACAACCGCCTTAACTGCTATTCCCATTCAAAATACTGTTGGAGTTAGATCGGTTTATGAGATAGAAGCATCCTGCATAAAAGATCAAATCAAAGCAATTTTAGATGATATCTCTATCAATGCCGTAAAAATAGGCATGCTGCACAATCAAAGTGTTATAGAATCCGTTGCAGATATTCTAAACCAATACAGTGTGTCGAATATTGTTTTAGACCCTGTGATGGTGGCAAAAAGTGGGGATATGCTTTTGCAGCCCAACGCAATAGCAACCATGAAAGAATTGATTTTTCCCATGACGACAGTTTTAACACCTAACTTATTAGAGACATCAAAACTGGTAGGATATGAGATTCTAACTAAAGCAGATATGGAAAAGGCTGCTTTAGATTTACTTGAAATGGGACCACAAAACATCGTTGTGAAGGGTGGACATCTGAACGGCAATTGTGATGATTGTTTGGCCATAAAAAATTCGAGCATTGAAATTCGTTGGCTTTCAAGTCAAAGGATCCAAACCAAAAATACACATGGAACAGGGTGTACATTTTCAGCGGCAATAGCATCCTTTTTGGCAAAGGGTTTTACTGTTTTTGAATCCGTTTCTCTTGCCAAGCAATACCTAACAAAATCCATTGAAGCTGGAGCTAATATAAAAGTAGGCCAAGGAAATGGCCCTGTTCATCATTTCCATCGTTTATGGAATGATCTCCCTTACACGCAGGCTTGTAAATGAATTCATTCAGAAGCTTTTGTAAATTTAATGTATTTACATCTGTCCAAAAAGAAGTGTGGATTGGATGGGTTTCCAGCCTAGTAGAAGCTTATAATATGGCAATTTATAGTTTTCTCGCGCCATTTCTCGCAAAGTTTCTATTTCATAATACAAAAAATGCTGTTTTCTTCTCTTATGCTCTTGTCTTGATTGCTTCCTCCTTTCTTTATCCTTTGGAGACAGCAAGTTGGAATGTTTTTATTAAAAGCCAATGGCAAAAAATTGGATCTGTTGTTCTCATCTTAGCCTTTTTTATAGTGAGCTACACTTATATATTTATTTTTCTACCCCTCATCTATTTAGAAGGTTATAATTCTTAAATTTTCGATACATTTAAATCACTGATTGCATATGGCGTATTTTTGGTTACTGCAGGTTTAATTTCCGATCGTATAGGCCAAGAACAGACCATGCTTATAGGGATCAAATCCTTCTTCATTATCATTAGAAAAACACATGAGGCTTTAGTATGAAATTTTTAGACATTCTTTGGCAACAAGTGATCCCTATCTATCAAAAAATTATCACCCATCCATTTAATAATGAGCTTGCTCAAGGGACGTTAAGTCATGATCGGTTTATTTTTTATATGGAACAAGATGCTTATTATTTAATAAATTTTGCTCGAGCTTTAGGATTCATCGCAGCTCGAGCGAATTCATCACATACCATTCATCATTTTCTTAATTTTGCTCTTGGTGCATTGATTGCAGAACGAGAATGACATGCCAAATTTCTTCCTGGAAGAAAGGATTTTGATTCTATTGAGCCTTCTCCGGCTTGTATGGCTTATAGTCAATATTTGATTGCAACCGCTGCAACAGCACCTTTGGAGGAAGCTATTGCAGCAGTATTGCCTTGCTTTTGGATTTATAGAGAGGCAGGGCAAAGTATCGCTGTACATGCTACTGAAAACAACCCATACATGCGCTGGATCGATACGTATTCTAGCCAAGAATTTTCTGATGGAACCGAATTGGCTATCTCGATATTGGACAAAGTTGCAAACCAATGCCATAAAAGTTCATTAGTCCGTATGCAAAATGCTTTTGAATATAGCACAATATTCGAATGGCACTTTTGGAATGATGCTTACAACATGAAGCTTTTTAGAAAGATCCACCTAACTGAGATAGAAAAAATGGAAGCTATCTCTACTGGCCACTCAAGCTTAAACTGATCGTTGCATTAAACAAAATTCGGATTATAAAGCACGTTCAAGAAATGCGTGATTTTTAGTTATATAGAAAAGATACGCCGCAGCTTTATTGTAAATGGTTTTATGCAATTCTTCTCCAAATACAGCCATCATAGGGGCCGCTACAGCGGATTCCAATAATCCTCTCTCTCTTATTCCAATGAGTCCACCAAATTTTTCAATAAGAGCGTTATGCAGTTCAATAATTTGTTCAAGGGATAGGTAAATCATCGATCGGATAACTTTTGCATAAGTTCAGCATCATCTTGAAAAATATTTTTAAGTTCTTTTTTGAAAGATTTATTATCCAAATATTTCGGTGGATTTTCTACAGCGTCTTTAGCTAAAAGCCCAATTAAATAATCTTTCATACTTTGATGCAGAGCAGAAGCTTTCATTTTTGCAACGGTATGCAAATCGATAGGGCAATCAAATGTAAAGCGAATAACATCTTTGTGTGCACCCATAATCACCTCCTAATTTCGTATATACCTTCATTATATCTTATTATCTTATTTACGACAATAAGATTAAGCTGGCTATAGTATTCAGCAGAATATGGAAGCTGCTAGACGTAGAATTTCATCCCAATGACTCTTGATGTGTTTTACATTGATAGCATCACCTATCATGGTATTAATTGATGCATATTCCTTTTTACTGTCCACGACGAATAATCGCTTGTCAGCTAAATTACGGATGCGAGGCGCAAAGCGAAAACCAAGCAGATGCATAAGAGCAAAAACTAGGTTATTGCTTGAAACCTAATGGGCGTGTATTTTTCATTGATTCAATAAACTGAATGGTTTGGAATTGAATTTTTTAGGGAGATGTAGTGTTCTTCATATTTATGTTTTGCTTCGGGTGATAAAACTATTATTTCCTGAACGTCTACATTTTTATCCAATTCATAATGATTTAATTTATTGGCAACAACCATTATTGCGCTATCATTAATAGTAAAAAACAATCGAATGAGATGATTGGGGTAGTTGTTTTGATGTGTAACAATAACGTTTTTAATAACAATATTATTTCCAACGGTTCCCAAGCCCAAAAAAATTAGCGAATTATCATGATAAGGGAATTCACATTCATCAAATAAGAATATTTTTTTATGTATTTGAAATTCAGCCTGCCAAAAAACACTGGGCAAATCCATATGATTTGACATACTTAGCTTTTTTATATAATGCATAGCATGTCCTGGCTTAATAGAAACTATTCGATTATTTTCCATATTGTCTATCACAAGACAGGAATTAATGTACTCACTCTCGATAAGCAGTGCATTTGCCCCATGCAAAATAATATTTTCATTTTTCCTTATTTTCGCTTTCTAGTTTAATAAATCGATCATCAACCTTAAAAACACCGGATGATGTCAATGGGTAAAAACTATCTGTGCCGGGTCGACGAAGGAGAGAAATATTGGCTAGGACAGGATAACTGATATATGATAAAGCTTTAGGTAGCCGATCGATTGATTCAATCGAAAAGTCAATTCTTGATATGGAATTAAAGAACTCATTCCAATTGTATGGCGATCTCATAATCAAATCCCAGCTTTTTTTTGCCTTATCATAGTATACGTCATCCACTGTCAAAAATTTCTGCTGCCAAGATGGTAGCCTATTATCCCATTTGCAATAAGTAGCACCATCGGTCAGACAATCACAGATGATGGCAAAATTATATGTTTCCTGATGCTCATTTTCAAAGGCTAATTTGATATGATTTCCTCCTGAGTAGCAGCCAGAATAATGAAGTATATGGGTTTTTATCTGTGTTTGAAAAAACCATAATACATCTTTAAATTCTTGCAAAGTAAGATCAGCTATAAGAGGTTCACCATT
>JABDDS010000076.1 GCA_013287465.1 Chlamydiota bacterium
GTCAATTTTTCTCTATAAGAAGGATTGGTCGAAGCGTCTCCATATTTTTTGAGCCAAACTGCCATATTTTCTTTAGTCACTTCATTCCAATCTTGGACGATGACAACAGGAAGTCCTTCATAAAGAGGGTCTAAGGTCGATGTTTTTACAATGACGATACATCCAAGAGCCAAGTCTTCCCAGGTTCTATGGCAGTCCAAACCATTTCCATGAGGAGAAATTGAGAATGCGTACTCCCCTTTTTTCTTCCACAGGTCTGACCGCTTCATCCGGTTTGATGCGACATCCATGACATCGGCAGGAAAAAGTTTAAGGAAAATGGCAGTTCGATCTTCTCCCGCCTTTAAATAGCGTTGACAATGCCCAATGCGCATCCCATCCGAAAGATGGAAGTCGACAAAAGCCCGTGGTTTACGTTTATTTGTTGGTTTCAACGTCGCTAAAAGATCTTTCAATGCAGCTTCTTGTTCTTTTGGTGAGCCAGTTTCTCCCCAGTATCCCCCTTTATATGCAACCGAGTGAAAATCTATTCCGATGGGGAAATGCGAAATCTTAGGGCTATTTCCTTGATAATCGCAATTTTGAGCAAAGATATGAATGATATTGGGGTTATCAAGCAGACTTTCAACATCCATTCCTTCTCCACATTCAGAAGGAAAAGATTCATCACCATCGCAAATAACGAGTACGATAGGTTTTTTTATTTTTGGAAGAATTTCTTTCTGAAACCTTGGAACAAAAGTACATCGCATCCAGACGACATCACCAGATTGAAGATCATCAAATGAATCTCTTTGATTGGTACTAGAATAGGTTGCAAACAGTTTTCTTGGATTTTTTTCAATCCCTCGATCACATGTCGAAGCCATTCCCAGGTTCCAGACATAATCGGTCATTTCCCACTGTTCATTTTGAATGTAGAGAACTTGTTTTGTGGAACCTTCAGCCGTATAAGTCAGGATTTTTTTTCCAGGTACACTAAACGGTGGTCCAGTGAGATCTAAAAAGTGATACCCCCCTGTGGTGATATTGTAATTATTCCAAGAGAGTGTGTTAGGGTCGACATCATTGACAATTAAGCAATGGGGATAATTATCTAGACGAGAGAGAAATTTATTAATTTCTTCATCTGAAAGATGTTGTAAAACCTCTTTGCAAATCAAGAGATCGGCTTTTGGCATCGCTGAAAACTTTGAATTTCCGTGAATAAAATTGATGTTTTTTTCTGCAAAACAACGATTATTCGTGTCAACAACATCCTTTACGATATCAACACCTGTGTAGCTGATCCCATTCCAATCAACCAACTTTGAAAATCTCCAATCGCCACATCCCAAATCAACGACACTTCCAATTTTATTATCGCGGAGAAACTTTTGAAGAAAGCAACGGTAAACTTCGGTGTTTTCCGGTGTTGAGCCAGTTTCTAAATCGACAGGACTGCTTTTCTTTTTTTCGTGCATCGCAGTGAAAATTGTTTCAGATTTATCTTCATCGCGTTTAAAGACGTATTCCCTGTTGAAAATTTTACCGACGTTTTCAGTAAATTTTTTGTCGTTTTCTAAAAAAAGCTGCCGATTTTTCTTGCCGATCTCCTTCAGCTCGCTTTCAGGCAAGGAAAGCAAATTGGCAACGACCGTCGCTAGATCCGAAGGATCGACATAATAGCCCGTAGCATAGCGCCAAGGTTCTGTCCAGCTATATTTGACAAGGCATCGTTTATCCGACACAAACTCATTCATCGGCGGAGCATCGGTAGTGACGATAACAGCTTCCGTACTCAACCCTTCGACAATATAATGTCCAAACCCCTCTGTAATACTAGGACATAGATGCAGACCATGAGAATTTTGCGAAGCGAGAAGATCTGAATCAGAAAGATATTCATAGGTAAGATGGATGTTCGAAGCCTCTGGAACCGTTTTATCCCCCCGATGGCGAATGATCTCCAACAAAGGGAATTCAGGGTGACGAGACCATGCTGCCATCAGCGCTTCAGTTCCTTTTTGTGCACTAGCCCCCACCAAATGCACAGGAGATTTATAATTTTTCTCCACACTCGAGTCAAAGCAATCCAAACAAGTAAAGCCGATAAACGCCGTCTTGAAGTTTAAATCTTTAAAAATACGTTCCGTTTCTTTGGTCTTACAGAGAATAAGGTCATATTTAGAAATTTCCGACACTGAAAGATAAAGCCACTCAGGATTAGGAAGGAGGTAGTTTTTTTCCGCAAAAGGAATGAAATAGTTTCCGACATCCTGCACAAAGATATTGAGATCAACTTTGGGTGTTGGGCGTTGTACTCGAGAGTCAACAAAATGGACTTCATGTCCCAAATCAGTCAACGCACCAGTTAAGATATCGATGTCTCGATTCAATCCAACTCCATTTCTACTGCTAATAATGTTAATCGTAAGAGGAGCGGAATTTTGACGTTGCTTTTCCTTTTCTGCATCTTCTTTGGTGTTAGAACAAGCACAGACCGTTAACAACGTAAACAGAGCAAATAATAAAGAATAGAGTCTAACCTGCATATTTTTAGTTTCCCTTATAGTGTAAGAGCACATCGTAAGGAAAGAAAGAAAAAAAATCCAGAAAATGTTACACTTCTCGATAATGCAAAAAAACAATAAATTAACAGGATGGGCGGGATCGGCTTCGCCGGCAGGATAGTTTTTATCCTGCCGGCGAAGCCGATCCTGCCCATCCTGTTAATTTATTGTATCGAGATGAGGCGCAATGGTTCAAGGAATTTTATTTGCTTTAGGAGCTTGCTTAATCTGGGGATTAATATTTATTGTTCCTCAGTTTATGACGGGATTTTCTTCAATTGAAGTTGCTCTTGGGCGCTATCTTTTTTACGCAATTATCTCTTCCTTGTTTTTCTTAAAAGCATTTGCGCAGGGAAAATGCCGTTATTCTCAATCTATTTGGATAAAGGCTCTCTACTGATAGCAATTGTTTATGGAATTAAAAAATTCAGACCAAAGAAAAACGCCCTTGAAGAGATTGCCCCACATTAAACAGGAAAACAAATGAATTTTACCCTTCTGATTCTATCTTCTGTCGTGCTCCCAATTGGTCTATTGTTTTCTTCTAGCACCTCAATCAACGTCGACTATGCCATTTTTTTGTTTGACAATGGCGAGAAAAATATGATCGCATCGATGCTTAACTATGCTCGGCAACATGATCCCAATGCTTTAGACCATCTCAATTTCCGCATTATTTTTATGGGAGCCTCTGTCGATGCCATGTCCAAAGAGCCCTTTTGTCACTATCCCGACAAACTCATCCACTATAAAGAACTCGGTCTAGAAGAGACCATTGATCGCCACTGGAAACGAGATCAAAAGCTCTCTCAAGCAAGTATCGAAAAACTTGTACAGGGCCTTAATGTCCAAAAAAAAGTTTGGGTGGGTGTTTCTTGTTCTATCTTTGAACAGCTTCTAAGATATTATCAAGACCATACAACAGCGGAAGTTGTCGCTCTTAGAGATAACCCAAATACCGATGGAGATACAGACTACTTTCTTGTGGCCGATGAAATTCAAAGCATAGCCAATAAAGTCGCCGTCCCCTCTTTAATAGCTTCTGCAAAGCTCAACCCTCTAAGTCAACAAGTAGCCGTGATCGGACATGGACCAACAGAGGAGTGGTGCGACCAGACTACGCATTTAAATAAACAAGAAATTATCGAACGTCTACACTTAAATCCCCAGCTTCCAATCATCGTCTACGCAGGTGTCTACGGGGATTATTATGAAGAGTGTTTCAACTCTTTTTTAAAACTAGTCCCCGATGAAGCCATACAAGTTTTAATCGTGCCTCACCCACGATATCAAGGGGTCATTGAAAAAAAGAACTGCGCGCAATTAAGCAACCACGTTGCAACATTCAGCATTGTAGGTGAATTTGAGACAGACCCAACGAAAAAGGCCAAAACAGTTGAAGCTCTTTATATAGCTGATGCCGTCGTTACTGCAGATGCCACGTCGACAGTTGTTTCTCAAGCTAATGCCCTAAAGAAAAAAGTCCTTTATATAAACGCGGTGTCAAGCGAAGTCAGCAATCGACTTTGTGCACAAAAGCTGCTCCAGAAAATCAACAACACAGAAGACTTTGCCAACGTGATTCAAAAAACTCTCTCAACAAGAGATTCTAAGCAACCTTCTTCTAGTAAAGACGTGTTTGAATTATTAGGCATCCCCAGAGATGGCGCAAAACTGTTGTGGGAAGAGCTTTTAAAGTGAGAGAAATTGCTGACAACAATCATGCTTAAGAGTACATTAGGATAACGAACGAAGATGGTTCTCAGAATCCTTTCTTACCACGCGAAGCGTTTGGAGTGCGAAAGCCCTCTTTCGCTTTCACATAACAAAGCAAATGCTTCGCGAGGAAATTGTACAACTTTTAATCACACCCCAAATTGCCTGCAAAACTTGCAAAATAATTCATTTTTTAATAAAACAACGATATGGATCATATATCTTCATTTTCTCAGCCCTCTTTATACCAACCTGAAAAGGATAAAGATAACATACTCACCCATGCTTCTGTAAACCCTGCCATAGAGCGGAATATGGGAAAAATAGTAAACACAGATCAACCTTCTAGCCCCCCTCTAGATCGCAGTCAGACGAAAAGAAAATCCAGTAGGAATATCCAGTTTAGCAAAAAGAATACCCCTCAGAAAGACCAATGGACCGACACAGAAACTGACATACTAAAAAAAATTTTTCAAAATCCACCAACTAAAAAAATGGGTCGAAGAACTAAAAAAGTGGATCGGACAAGTCCGAATTGGGTTGCCATCACAGAAATTTATAACGAGAAGATTAGAGAGCGTAATGAAGCGATTGAAAGGCGTAATGAACATCAGAATAAACCACCTGACTCAGGAAAATTTAAAGAACGCAATAGAAAAAGTGTAACTGAACGGTATCAGTCAAACATACTGAAAGTATATGATCATATTCAACCAGAGCATTTGCCTGCAATCGTGGAAGCAATTAGAAAAGCATGTCCTACTAAAAAATTTTCTGCAGTAGCGACCTGCGGCCTCGTGAATGGTCAAATCATTAACAATAAAATAGTTGCTTACACACCACCTCAAATCAAGAATTTATTTCACTACGCAAGACGTTCTCTTAGTGGGAGCTATTCATTTGAGCGTACTCTAGAAAAAATATTAGAGTATCGAGGAAAGGAAACAACGGAAAGACCTATATCGGAAGAATTGCTTGAAGCGCCGGCTAAAAAAATAAAACTTTCTTCTGCGAACACCCAAAATCTTTCAACCGTTGCAACGTCTGCGCCACAATCGATCTCCATCGATAGTCCCCTAAGCATTGATATCAAGCCATTTGATGCTGAACCATTTTATATAAATTCTCCTACGAATTTGTTTGCGAGAGCAATCAACAGCCCTTCATCATCAGCGTTTCAATTTCCTTTGGATCCACCACAAGAAGAATTTGAACCAGAATCTTTAGCTTTATCCGACTCCGACGAACAATTCCTCTCCCTCCCAGGTGGCTCTCCTCACGCAGATCATTATTTTCCAACCGAGGTAAATTGACTATATGGATTCTAGTATATCTTCGCTTTTAGCTTTTCAGCCCCCTTTGTACCACCAATCTGAAGAAACTAAAATTGAACCACCTCCTTTACCTTTTTCCGGTGCTTCTCCGAACCCTGGCCAGATAAAAAAAATACCTAGATGGTCCCACACAGAAACTGCATTACTAAAACAAGTTGCTGACAAGCTATTAATTGGCAAAGTAAATTTAACACGTGGGGATTGGAATACAATTAAAAAGGATTACGATCAACTGATTGAACAAAATCACCCAGAATTTCCAAAACGTACTAAAAGTAGTCTATATGACCACTATCGTTCAATAATAATGCAAACACATAAAAGTATCAAAAAAAAGGATTTGCCTATAATCATAGAAAAAATTCGCCAAGTATATGCCGAATATGGAAAATTCTCTGCGACAGAAGTCCTCAAAAACTCGAAAGATTTAACTGATTCTTACACACGCGACCAAATTAGCAATTTATTTCACTCTGCAAGAAAATCTCTTACAAAAAAAGATCCCGATCCCTCAGTAGAAGATATTCTGGCAAAAATATCTCAGAATCAGGAAATGAGGCAAAAAAAAGAAGCAAGCAAGAGATCTATATCGAGAGAATTCTTTGAATTTGAAGAAGCATCTAAAAAAATGAAACCTTTTTTTGATGATTCTCTAAGCGTTAATATCGACTTCCATGATCGTCCTGAGCATTTGTTGACGAAAAAAATCGACGACCAAATATCCTCAACAAGTCGGGCTAGTTCATCTTCACTATCAGGATTTCAACTTCCTGCGAATCCACCACAAGAAGAATTTGAACTAGAATCTTTATCCGACTCCGACGAACAAATTCCCTCCCTCTCAGATGGCCCTCCTCACGCAGATCATTCTTTTCCTGCCGAGGTAAATTGATCATATAGATTTTTTTATTTAAACTTTATAAAATCTTAATATTCATTTGCTATAATCGCTAACAAAACGAGCGGGATTGGCCCGCTATATGCAACTTACCTCAAGTTTATGAGCAGTTGCTCAAAATTTGCAAAATCATTTTTTAGTGGAGTGGCCATATGGATCGTGTACCTTCATTTTTTCAGCCCCCGTTGCCTCAATCAGAATTTCAGCCTCCTTTGCTTCAACCAGAAATAGTAAACAAAGATCCACTTTACAAACCCCCTCGGATAAAACAATGCCGGTGGCTACCAGAAGAAACTACAATACTACAAGGAATTCTTAAGCATCCACCTCTTAAGCATCCACCAATGTGTTCAACAACAAGAACAAAACTTTCAGGTTGGGATTGGCCTGAAATCACAAAAATTTATAACGAGAAGATTAAAGCTGACCCAAGGAAATTTTCCGAACGCGAGATGAAAAATATACAAGACTGGTATTATTCAGACAAACAGAAAGAAAAGAAACAGAAAGAAAAGAAAATAACAGAAAATCCCATACCTGAAGAATCGCTTAAAGAACCGGCTAAAAGAAGAAAACGTTCTTCTGCGAACGCCCAAAATCCTTCAACCGTTACAACGTCTGCACCACGATCACCCCCCACGGACAATCCCCTAAGCATTGATACATTTGATGCTGGACGATTTGATATCGATCCCCCTCCTGTGCACGCTGCGAATTTGTTTGCGAGGACAATCAACGGCCCTTCATCGTCGGCGTTTCAATTTCCTTTGGATCCACCACAAGAAGAAAGAGATTTTAATACATCTTCGTTTTTAGCTTCTCAGTCCCGTTTGTATCAATCAGAAGAGGATGGATCTGCACCACAGTCAATTTTCTTAGATAATCCCCCAGATGATGATATCAATCCATTTTATATTGGCGTCCCTAATCGTCCTGAGTATTTATTGATGAGGGAGATCGACGACCAAATATCCTCAACAAGTCGGGCTAGTTCATCTTCACTATCGAGATTTCAACTTCTTTCGAATCCACAAGGAGAATTTAAACCAGAATCTGAAGAATCGCTTGAAGCGCCGGCTAAAAGAAGAAAACGTTCTTCTGCGAACGCCCAAAATCTTTCAACCGTTACAACGTCTGCACCACGATCAACCTCCACGGACAATCCCCTAAGCATTGATATCACCCCATTCCCCCCTCGGAAAAAAAGAGAGCCGTGGAACAAAAAAGAAGTTGAAATAATAACACAAATTTTTGACAATAATCCACCAAGGTATCCAGAAAAGAAAAACCATAAAACTTCAAATTTTAAGTGGGTTGAAATCACAGAAATTTATAACGAGAAGATTATAGAGCATAATAAATCAGACTCAGAAAAACTTCAAAAACGCGTGAAAGCAAGTATATATGACTGGTATAAGTCAAAAATACTGAAAGTATCTAAGTATATCAAACGAGAGCACTTGCCTGAAATCGAGAAAGCAATTAAAGAAGCATGTCCTACTCGCGAATTTTCTGCGGTAGAAACCTGCAACCGTTTGCGTGAGCAAAACATTCCTTACACAAATAAACAAATAGAAACTTTATTTAACTGGGCAACAGAATCTCTTAAGGAAGAAAGCGGTTTAGAGGACCCTACATTTGAAGATGTTCTAGCAAAAATATTGCAGTATCGAGGAGGGAAAATAACGAAGAAACCTATATCGGAAGAATCGCTTGAAGAACCACCTAAAAGAATAAAATCTTCTTCTGCGAACGCCCAAAATCTTTC
>JABDDS010000077.1 GCA_013287465.1 Chlamydiota bacterium
ATATTTATTTTACTAGCAATTCAAAATAGAGAATTTAACTGTTTTCTATGATCACGGATGAATTGCTTAAATAATCGTCTTTCCTGAACGACTTTTTTTGAATAAAAACCATGCTTTAGTGGTGCCGTAATAGCTTTTTGTTTTCCCTCAATAGTTTTTGGACCGGTTGACATGCCTCCATGCAAATGACAACGTCCCTTTGCCATGGCTATGCGTTGACATGGTTGATATTGATTTGTTTTCGCTTTCGCACCACATTCTCGAATCCAATAGCTATTTTGTGCTGTGCTCCAGCATTTTTAATGACAGGATTTGTGGCAGGAATTATATTACTATTGCCTTGAAATTCATAGATCAATATTTGAGGGCAAATATTATTCTAAAAGCATCCGATAGTCAAAATTGAGTGCTTTAGCTAACTTCTCAGCGTTTTTTTTTCCAACAGTTCTTTTACCATTTTCGATATTCGATATTTCATTTTGAGTTATACCAGTTGCCTCTTCTAATTGTTTTTGAGACATTCCCTCACGATAACGCATACCGCGTAGCACTAAGCCAGATTTTTTATACTTTTCGATTCTTTCTTTCGCTAAAATTTCCCATGCAACTGGTGAGTCATCATCTTCTGAATACTTTTCTAACAATCTTTCTAATTCTTTTTGATGCGACAAAGAAATATTGTAAGATTTTTTTGAATTACGAAAATTAACAACTACACAAAAACGCTTTTGTGTATTAATACGGCGCTCCTTCATGTGTGCCGACATAAAAAACCTCTATTTTATTTTCATTTATAACAATCCAACAGGCCACATACGTAGGTTTACCCTTCCTTAAATGGCAGTGATAAAACGAATTTCTACCTTTGTCTATAACGCCATAATTAGGCCATCCATTCATGACAGGTCCATGATGCTTCAAATCCACCACTAAAGCATCTATAAGATCTATAATTGAAGGTTTTCTGTGGTCTCCACTGCGATTCAATTTAATATATTGCTTCTTAGCGTCTTTCGATAGATCAACGTTCCAAAATCCAGTCACATTCTTCACCTGTTTAACTTTAGTATAACACAACATTTGTCATATGACAAACTAAAAATCATTTTTATGTTACCTAACTCTCAAAACGATGCTATTATTTATGCGCTTTGGTCTGTTTAGTGCGTAAAATTTGAGTAAGATTCACCAAGAGAACTTGACTGCAAATATCTTAATGGATAAGAATGTAGATAAAAGATGAAATTTCGCGTGTTTCTGTAATTCTTCTCATGGAAAACGGGATTGGAATATCATGAGCACAAGCACAGGTTCTTGTTTTGCTTATAACCCAAATATCTCCATAATCCAAGAAATTTTTCTCGTCATTACAAAACTGTTCCATCAGAAATTTCTTTGTTTTCTTCTTGTAAATTCCACAAGTTGGGATATTTCTAACAATTATTTTATTTTTAACAAATTCACATCTGGGAGCCAAGCGACTACCTGCAATATATTTAAGATAAGCCTCTACAGCCTCATCGTTTGATCCTTTTCCCCATAATGAACCAACAAGAATATTTCCACCCAAAAGTTTTTCCTGATCTGAAAGAAATTGTTCATGGCCCATTAACTCTTCTATATTCTGTATAGCATCATCAAACTCCTTAAGCATATAGTGTGTTTCTGCCAAACTCATTAACAAATGCAGATTCTCTTCAATACACTCCTCTGGAACCTCTTTAATCGCGGCTGAAAACATTTTTTCTGCTTCAGAATACTGGCAATTATGGAAACATTCTAAACCATTCAGCCAATACTGCTGCCACTCACTTTCTTCCGAATAAACAGAAACTGCCAACAAAAAAATCATAATCCAAAAATACTTTCTCACACTCCCCTCCAGTCTTCGCACAGAATATTTAATTTAATAATAGTTCACATTTCCCTGTTCTATTTCTCTTCCAAGCCCTTCAAAATAGTCTTCCCAAATATTAATGGTAGTCTTATAGACCCAGACTACTGCAAATACCTTCAAAGGTAGTAGACACAATTTTCAGGTGATATTGAATCGCTGACTTTACCCTTAAACATATATGGAATTCAATTGTGCTGATCAGTGTGTATTTATGCCACTTTTTTTTGATGAGTGCGTAAAATTTGCGTAAATGACTTGACCGACGAATTTTTCAGGATTAAAATGGGATCATAAGACAGACATATGGAGAAAAGATGACTAACCCAAAAATACCTATTCCGCAAGATAAAATCGCCCGTTTCTGTAAAAAAAATCACATTGTGACAATGTCCCTTTTTGGATCTGTCTTAACAGACGAATTTAACCCAAATAGTGACGTTGATTTTTTAGTTGAATTTCACTCAGAACATATCCCCACTCTGTTTGATATCGTCAATATGGAGGAAGAATTAAACCATATCGTCGGACGCCATGTTGACCTAAAGACAGCAAAAGGAATTAGTCGTTATTTTCGTGATGATGTCCTTGCAAAGGCTCGAATGATTTATGGTTAATCGCGATTTAACCCGTTTTTGTCATATGTTAGATTGTGCTCAGGCCATTTTTAAATTTTGCAATGGCAAAACCCGCCAAGATCTCAATTTGGATTATGCGTCTTGGGCCTATTTTAGGGTCAGATATTGATCGTCATTATGGATTTGACCGGACGATATCGCTCATCCACATAACTACAGTTGATATATATAGTTTCGTCAATTTTTTTCATACTACCACCATCTTCGTGGATGTGGCCGAAACAATGAATGCGAGGTTTGACTCTTTCTGATACAGCTTGGATTAAATCTTCACATCCAACTCGTAGACCATCCTCTATATTATCAAATATTCCATACGGAGGCCCATGTGTGACCAAGACATCAATTCCAGCGGGAATGATATCCCAATGTTTCTTAATATCAACCCCTCTATTTCGCATAAAATGCCAATTTTCAAATGTTGGAGTATATGGGGATCCCCAAATTTTCAACCCTTCAAACTCCAAGCCTGAATCACAAAGGTAGTAAATATTGTTGGCTTCGTTACTAATGGTGATTTTCTCTGATTCGATTTGGCCATCATGATTTCCAGCAACAACAACTTTGCATCGATAAGAAAGACCATTAAGCCAATCCATAAATTTTATATACTCAAGGAGAGTGTCACGAGCAGTTAGATCGCCAGCAATAAGAAGCAAATCCCCGCCTGGCAAGCTAGGATAGTGTCCATGAAGATCAGAAATAGCCGTGATCGAAGTTTTAAAAGATTTTCCCTTCATGCAGAAGATTATCACATTGTTTTTTCTGGGTTGTCAACAGTAAATGCTATAACTTATTTACATCTTGCTTTTTGTCGTGGCATTGTACATGCGCATTTATGCCATAGACTTTCTCAACAAAATTTGGCAATCAATTAAATGTTGACATCTCTTCTTGCTTAAGTTACCATTTTTTGGTATATTAAAGGAAAGGGAATGACGCATGGTTTCCGAAGGAGACAGTTGGACAGTAGAACTTTCTCCAGCTGCAAAAAAACAAGTGAAAATGCTGTTCAAAGAACACCCTCAAGTGTATGCGCAGTTTGCTTTGTTGGCTAAAGAAATTGAAATAGTCGGTCCATTTCGAAAAAACTGGCCTCATTTTGGCGCCCTCGGCAAAGGAAGAGGGATTCCTCAAGACTCTTACCATTGTCATATTAAGAGTGGAAAGCCAACTTACGTGGCTTGTTGGTATATAGAAAATAAAAAGATTAAAGTAGTGGAGATTTATTATGTCGGCACACACGAGAAAGCACCATACTGAAGAAATTCCCTATGCTGTTTCTAATCAGGTTCATGAAGAAAAAAGCATCTCTTGGAGAGAAGCTTTCCGCGAGGGAATTGAAAAATTTTCTGAAATTGGTCTTGTTCTGAAAGGAGGACGTCATAAAGCGGGTCTCACTCAAAAAGCTCTGGCTGATCAGGTTGGAGTAAAACCCCACCACATTTCAGAGATGGAACACGGAAAACGTTCTATTGGCAAAAACATGGCTCATAGACTAGCTGAAATTCTGAACGTCGATTATAGGGTATTTTTATAACATAGTATGGTAAGTCATCCCACATAGTTTATTGATGCGAAAACCACGGGTTCCGGCTCGTGGTTTCCTTCTTTTAGCAAACACGTCAAATCTTCCCCATCAAGTCAGTTACTATCAACTATTCAGTATATAATGAACAGTTTGGAATAATGAACAGACGAATGAGTGTTTTGAAGTTCTTGGCAAAAAAAACTTGATCCAAGCCGGTCTGAAAGATAGAATAAACTTATGGAAACTCGATTTAATAAAGTCAAAAAGACTTTTAATCAACCATCCAAAAGATCTATCCCGTCTTGGCGCTCGACACCTAGCGATTTTTGGATCTATTGCAAGGGATGAAGCTACAGAAGACTGCGACGTCGACATATTGGTAGATTTTGATAGCGAAAAAGGTTTATTTGAATTTATAGACCTAAAATTTTATTTAGAAGATCTGTTGCGTTGTGATGTAGATCTAGGAACTAAGAAATCCTTACGTCCTGCCTTGAAAGAAATAATTCTCAGCGAAGCAAAAGAAGTCTTCTGATTATAGACAATGCCCCCTTCGGGAAGCATTTAGAACACTTCCAAGTCCAGATTTAAATCAGTCTCATTTAAGGTCCCATTTCCTTCATGAATTTCATAGAGCAGCTTTAGATATTTACCCGCTACAACCCTCGACAATTCATCTTTCCTTTTGAGTCCATACCACTCATAATCCCTTTTGAACCTTTGGATGAATTACATCTTCTGCAAGCAAGGACATGCACGCCAGAAAAACGAGAATGTCGACAGAAAATCAGCAAAAAAGGAATCAATTGTGCTGGTGTGTTGTGGTCGAGTGCGTAAAAATTGCATACGCACACCTTCATTGCTGAAGGCGCACGCGCTTAGAAAGAATGTAAGTGGTTGAGGATAAAGGATGCTCGGGACTGGACTCGAACCAGCACGGGATTGCTCCCAAGAGATTTTAAGTCTCTGTAGATGTATTGACGAGCACAAACCAGAATACATAGGAACAACTCACTAAACCAGTTACGTAAGCCGCAATTATGCTAGTTGACACCTATTTGTGCCAGTCTTTTTTGGCCGAGTGCGTAAAATTTGCGTAATTAAACACATGCATAAACTTATGGTTGTAATCGAAGTTCAAATCTTCTACAATGTAAACAACATCATCCACCTTTAAGGAAACTTTCTGTGGCAAATCAATCGCTCAAAAAAAAACAAAAACCAGAAAAAAAGATTAAAAAACATTCTAAACACCAGTCAAAAGCAGAAAATTTCAGCCAGACGCCCCCCTTCTATATTCTACCTGCTACGAATACTCACACTATAAACACAGCATCAATCTTAAATGCCTACTTTGGATAAAATTCTATCAGTCAATTCTAAAATTGCCCCCATTCCTCATATGCAACAATACGTTCAAGAAATGTACGAGTTGACTAAACGACCAATAATTTGTTATATGTCAGCATTTTGCCATAAGGGCGGCAGCATGAATCAACAAGCCATACTCGATGCAGACATGCAAGGATTTATGACTTGCTCAAAAGGGCTACCTAAAAACTCAGATAAAGCTCAACTTGATCTTATAATTCATTCTCCGGGAGGTGACATCGAAGCTACCAAAAGAATAATTTTTTACATTCGTAAATTATATAGACACGTCCGAGTTTTCATTCCTCACCTCGCGATGAGCGGTGGAACAATGATTGCTTTGGCAGCAAACGAAATCTGGATGGGGCCTTATTCAAGTTTAGGCCCTACAGATCCCCAAGTTCCAATTAGAGATAAATTCGTCCCCGTTGGCAGCATTATCAAGGAGTTCACATGTGCAAAAGAAGATATAAAAAGAGATCCTGCTATCGCGTCACTTTGGAATGAAAGATTAAAAGATATTCCGATAGGCATGTATCAATCCATTCTTAACGCATATGAACATGCCCCAAGATACGTGGAAGATATTATTCAAAAATATATGTTTTCTGGCAGTAATACTGATAAGCACTTAAAAATCGCCAAGGATGTCTCTCTACATTTAAACGCCTATGATCAACATAGCAATCATAATAAAGGAATTAACTTGGATACGGCCACTGCATTGGGACTAACAGTTAAAGATCTATCTGAAGATAAATTGCTAGAAGATGCAGTCCTCTCTATTTATCATACAGGGATAATTGCATTTTGTGCTACTCCCTTACAGAAAATTATCATGAATCATCTGGGTATAAGCTACGCAATGACCTAAATATGATGTAGAACACCTAGGTTTCATTATTTATACAATAATCTTTTTTTCTTTAATTTATATATATTTGACAACTGTTCTTCCCAGTGTGGCCATTTCTCAAGAGCTGTTTTATATAAATTATCCAAATCGGTTAAATTCCCCGAAAGTTGCATATTTTGAACACACTGCGCACATTCTCTATCGGGGTTTATAGGTACATGTTTTTGACAACCGCTATCAGTGCACCTCATCTTTGTTCCAGCCAGACAAATCAAAATAACAAAGAAAAAGGCTATTAAAGTCCAAGCAATAAATTCAATTTCAGTGTTTAAAATTAGCTCAATGAATGACTGGTTTACACCATCCATAGACTCCACAAATTCTTTTATTTTCATAATATTAGTAATTTTTAATGCATATGATTTTCGGTTTTGGAATCTATTAATCCCAATATTCTAATAATAATTTTTTAATCTCTTTATCGTTTTTACATAAGTCTAATAAACTAATATTTCCGGCATGAACCCAACGAGGACTATCATTACCTCCATACCCATTACCTGACCACCTATAGTATCCAGTAGTACCTTTTGGGTTAGCACCAAAATAGAGAAGTAACTTAACAAGTTCAAGATCTCGAAATGATACCGCGACTCCCATCGGTGTTGTATAGCTATAGTTATATCTACAATGGCATATATATCCACCCGGTGCTAAATAGCCCTCGGAACAGGCTTCTCGATAAAATGCAGTATATGGTATCCAATGACAACTATTGGCATCCGGATTAAGCCCCGCCTCTAAAAGCAAACGTATCATATCCATAAACTCGGTTCTTATTGGCTCTTCAGATAAATACATATTGTGAAGTAGTGCAAACCATATAGCTCCTACTATTTCACTTTTAGAAGATGTTTGATGATGATTTGGACTTCCAACTCTTCCTCCACGATCAATCAAAAACTTAACCAACTCAATTTTTGGTGTCTTTATCAATTTTTTACTATAATAAATGTACTCTGCTTTTTTTGTGATTTCTTCCGTAGAGTATTGAGATTCATGAAAGGCATCAAAAATGATTTTTGGAGGAAGCTTATATCCTTTTGACAAAAGAAAATCTATTAGTTTATAATTTGGATTATGTCGTTTTATATGATCAGAAAAATGATCACGAGTCGGTAAAATTTTTCTGTCTTCAATCAAATAATCTATAAAATCAATATTCCCACCTCTGCACGCAGAATCTGTTATATTCCAGTTACGAACACCATTTTTTTGTTCAATTTTGCTAGTTGTGTACGCAAATCCATGATCAAGAAGTTTTATAACAGAATCATAATCCCCGACAAATGCAGCGTTAAATATTACTAGATCCGGCTCTGTATTGTATTTTAAGATAATTTCAACAACTTCGTTGCTAAACTTTTTCTCGTCTCCAAAATTAGATGCGCTCTGCCCATATAAAGAGGAAAACAAATAAAATTGAATTAAAATAAACAATAACACACTAAATTTTTTCATAAAACCTTAAATTTAAAAATATTTTCATTTATTTTTCTTTATTTTCATAATTTCTGTTCTTTTAAAGCCTTCGAAATATACAGTGTAGGAAGAAGAGGAGAAACCATCACTAACCTGCACCTGGGCTTCACCAAAAACCTTTAGGGTATCGTCTATTTTTTTTGCATTAATACAAAAAATCTTTAGACGAGTTTTTTTTTCATTAAAACGTTCCTTTATTTCTACTCGTATTTGATCCTTTGTCGGATATTCAATTGGAAGTGAAGTACTTCCGTCAAAAACATTTTCTATTCTAGCTGATTTATTTATCTCATTAATTAATACAAATCCATTCTGGTTGATACAAGAAACAAGTTCATATTTATCAAGTATAGGACTTAGATGAAGCAATCCTTCATCAGGGC
>JABDDS010000078.1:0-5058 GCA_013287465.1 Chlamydiota bacterium
AGATTCTAGTCTTTTTGAAACGGATATTTGGAAAAAAATCATTGTTTTGAGTGATTTTTATGCATCGCCTGAATTTGAAAGAATATATAACTCTCTTCCAAGGCAAGTTATTCATGGAGATACTCATGCTGGTAACGTTATAAAATCAGGAGATCGATTTTATTTTATTGATTTTGATGACATGAATTATGACATAAAATTATGGGATTTAGCCTCTTGTATTTCATTCAGCTTTTTTGATGATTTTTTAAAAAAAATTTTAAACGGGACCGATTCTGCTTTTATTGAATCACAGTATGAATTAGGCGGGATTCGCTTGGAGCTTTGCGAGAAAGAATATTTATGTGAAATTGTTAAATTTCGAAAAATGGAAGTAATGGCATGGTTTCTTGAGATGATGTACAAGGGAATCGTAGATCATAACAAAACTCAATACGAGCAATTTAGAGAAGTGCTTATCAGGCAGATGACCGATCTGAACCAGTTGCTTTGCGCATTAGCAGTTCTCGAACTATGAACCTTCCAAAACTCGCGTTAATCAGAAGGTAACCGTCCCAACCACCACTTTTGTTTACACCTGAATCACCCAAATAAAATCTAAGCTTGAGATTTTTCTTGCGAAAAAAAAGAAGACCTCTTTATGATCGTGCTTCTCTGCTATGGTTTCTATTGTACTTATGCGGGTGTAGCTCAGTGGTAGAGCATCACGTTGCCAACGTGAGTGTCGTGAGTTCAAGCCTCATCACCCGCTTATTTCAGAAATCATTACGTAGACGCGGGTGTAGCTCAGTTGGTAGAGCGTTACCTTCCCAAGGTAAATGTCGTGAGTTCGAACCTCATCACCCGCTTGAGAATGAAATTTTTTCCCATAATGCGGGTGTAGCTCAGTGGTAGAGCATCACGTTGCCAACGTGAGTGTCGTGAGTTCAAGCCTCATCACCCGCTTACTCATATAATATTTGGAGGCTCCCTTGTCAGACGACCAACCTTTATTCAAAAATGATCGCGCTAGCGTCACTGTTACCCACAAGCCAGAATGCTACGTCGTTGCCGTTGTGGAGATCACTCCGGCTGTTGTAAAACAAGCTTATGACGAGGCTGTCAAAAGCATCAATAAAGAAGTCTCCGTTCCAGGATTCCGAAAGGGAAAAGCCCCAAAAGATTTTATCATCCAATCTTTTGCTAAGCAGATCGACAAAGAATGGAATGACATCGCGGCCAATGCTGGCTTTAAAGAGGCTGTAATCCTCTCTGGATTGCATCCTTTAAAAGATGCTCAGATCAAAACGAATAAAGTTAAGCTCTCCGTAGAAGATGGTGGGACATTCTCATATGAATACGAGATATTCCCTATTGTCCCAGATGTCAATCCTGAAGAGCTCCAACTCCCTACTATCCCACTAGCTGAAGTCACAGAAAAAGAGATCGATACAGTCGTCGAACAGCTACGATTCCAAAAAGTTGAATGGGAACAAGTGACGGACCGACCTGTCCAGGAAGGCGATTTTGTTGATATGGACATCGAAGCGGTGATGGAACCGCCTCAAGTTGTCTCAAAAAATCAACGGCATGCTGTCGTAACAGATAAAATGGATGAGTGGATTTTTCGTCCAATGATCGGCCGTGCCGTAGGCGAAACTTTTGAAGCTACCAGCGAACAAAGTAAAAAAGAAAAAACGAAAACAGAAGAGGAAGAAGAGGCAGAGTTCATTCCACAATGCTACCGTTTCGTCATCCATGCAATTTACACTGCAAAATTACCTGAATTTGACGACGCATTTGCCCTTAATTATGGAGCGACAAATCGTGCTGACTTGGAAGTTAAAATCGCAAAAACGCTACGTCAACAATCGATTAACGAACTCCGCAATAATTATCGCAGTAATCTTCAGGAACTGCTAGCTGATAAGTATGTATTCGATGTGCCAAAATCACTTCTGAAAAAACAGATTCAACTCTGTGTTCAAAACCTCGCACAACAGATATACAATAACAATCCCAACATTTCGGAAGCTGAACTCAAAAATCAAGTCAATGCGTCTGCAGAACAAACTGAAACCTGGGCAAAGGCAATTCTCCGCATGGAGTTCTTACTTCAGCATGTTGCTAAAAATTACAATGTCCATGTCACTGAAAAAGAGGTGAACGATGAGTGGGCATACTTAACTCAAATGGCAATGCTAACTCAAAAATCTGAGAAAGAGTTCAATAAAAACAAAATTGCCCATGACATCTTTACAACTAAGGTCCTAGACACACTGCTCTCAAAGATTAAACTTAATATTGACGAGTAAATGGGTTCCAGTATACAAAGACGACTAAACAAAAGGGGCTTCTATGTCAAACTATCCAAAACATCCTAGGCCGTCGGCTTCCTTAACTCCTTATGTCATCGAAGATACAGGACGTGGCGAACGTTCAATGGACATCTATTCTCGCCTTTTGAAAGATCGCATTATTTTCATCGGAACGGAAATCACCGACCACGTCGCTAACGTCGTTGTCGCCCAACTTCTGTTTCTTCGCATGGAAGACGCCAAAAAAGATGTACATATCTACATTAACTCAGTCGGTGGCGACATCACTGCTGGGCTGGCTATCTACGACACTTTGCGTTGGATGGGATGCGATGTCAATACGTACTGCATCGGCCAGGCATCGTCAATGGCAGCACTCCTCCTGACTACTGGGTCCAAAGGAAAACGATTTGCATTGCCAAATAGCCGTATTATGATCCACCAACCTTATGGTGGTGTCGGGGGAACATCAGCAGATATCGCTCTCCAAGCAAAAGAGATCCTTATCCTAAAAACTCGCCTCCATGAACTCATGGCAGAGCACACAGGACAAACTGTCAACAAAATCGCAAGTGATTCAGAACGCGATTTCTATATGAGCGCCACAGAAGCAAAAGAATATGGCCTCATCGATGAAGTGGTCGTGCCAAAGCCCAAAGCTAAATAATCCTAGAAACGGCAGTTCAAGGTAATAAAGTGATGCAAGATTTTGAGTTAGAATCACCTCCGATGGGGGTTGATCATTCCCAAAAGGTGAAGGCAACCCCCATCGGAAGTGATTATAGCTCAAAAGATTGTATCAATTTATTGCCTTCAACTGCCGTTTCTAGGATAATTCAAAAAGAATTTCCAACTATTGCTTGAAGGCATAATAAAAATACCAGGATAAACAGGATCGGCTTCGCCGGCAGGATAAACTTTCTTATATCCTGCCGGCGAAGCCGATCCTGCCTATCCTGTTATTTTATTATGCTCTCAAATAGGAATAAAAAACTTTTTATCTTTTATCCTGTTAGTCTCTGCTGCGCATCTTTGATAGCAAACGCAAAAACTCCACATAGAGCCAAACAAGAGTGACCATAAGAGCAAATGCACCATACCATTCCATGTATTTTGGAACGTTTTGACGTACCCCTTGCTCGATAAAGTCAAAATCGATAATAAAGTTCAACGCTGCAATGACAACAACGAATAAGCTAATGCCAATGCTCAAGGGAGAGCTGCTGTACATAAACGAAGGGTTTATTCCAAAAAAGCTCAACACGAACACGACCAAATAAACAATTGCAATGCCTCCGGTTGCGGCGACAACACCCAACTTAAAATTCTCTGTCGCCTTAATCAATCCCGACTGATAGGCTGCTAACATGGAAAATAATGTCCCAAATGTCAACCCTGCAGCCTGGATCACAATCCCAGGAAAAGAGGCTTCAAGCGTGGCAGAAACCCCTCCGATAAAAAGCCCTTCAAGCAAAGCATAAATCGGAGCTGTTACTGGAGCCCATTCTTTCTTAAATGCCGTCACCAGCGCGGCAATAAGACCACCAATAGCGCCGAGTATCATCCATCCAGAAACAGCGGCTGCATTACCACCTGATTGAGAGAATTTTACCCACACCCATCCAGCAGACATCATGACCAAAAGCAATAGGAGCATCGTTTTTAAAATTGTCCCCTGAGAAGTCATCGCATCGGCACGATCTCCTCGGTAACGCAATTCGGTAAATGTATTTTCACTTAACGTTGGATTCGAAGAACGCATATCCATATTTCCCTCCTTTTTAGGGAAAGCATACAGGTTTTCTGCGGCCAAGGAAAGCTTTTTTATAGCAAAAGCTCTGGCGGCGTAGATAAAAACGTTTCCAATGGCAATCCTTGAGGACCTATTAATAGAATTCGACTGGGATTAAATTGTTTTACAAAAAAATCCATCCCGGAATGCCGCAAAAGTTCATTCCCACTTTTTACTTCCAAAGCAACGAGTTTATCTCCATGTCGGAGAATAAAATCTACTTCATAATTTCCTTCTCTCCAATAGAAAAGTTCTATTTGTGTTCCTCGAATACCATTAAGTAAATGAGCGCCCACAGCAGATTCAATCAACCTACCCATAAAAATGGGATTGTTCATGGCCTCAGAAAAGCTTTTTTCCGATTGAGCACTCAATAATGCTGTGTTAAATACAGCGAATTTAGGGCTAGATCCCTTTCTTCTTACAGTTTGGTTAGCAAATTTTTGTAATCCAGCAATTAAACCTGCTCCCGCAAGCAAATCCATATAATGTGCTAATGTTGTAGAATTACCTGCATCTTGAAGCTCACCGAGTATTTTATTATAGGATAAAATTTGACCTGAATAATGACATCCCAACTGAAATAGTCTTCTCAGAAGAGCTGGCTTGTTTACTTGAGTCATTAATAAAATGTCACGAGAAATTGTCGTCTCAATGATTGCATCATTAATGTAATTTAACCAACGAGAAGAGTTTTTCTCGTCCGAAAAAGGCGCTGCCCCAGGATACCCCCCAAAATAGAGATAATGTTCTAAAGACCAACCAAAAATCTCGTGCATTTCAGAAAAAGACCAATGAGTAATTGGGATAATTTCAAACCTTCCAGTAAGACTCTCAGATAATCCTTTTTGCACCAACCAGGGCGATGACCCAAGAATCAACTCGGAGTCTTTTTAATAACACTTCGAAAATTTTTCTTTTCTTTACCATCAAAATTCCCCACTAACTTTAGAAATAATCTTTTTTCCT
>JABDDS010000078.1:5068-7306 GCA_013287465.1 Chlamydiota bacterium
ATCTTACCCTATGCCGAAATTATTTTTCCAATTTTTCATCGGTAATTTGTAATTTGCTCAATGTATTGAGTAATTTTACTCAATACATTGAGCATTTTCTACAAAAACAGAAATTAAAATTTCAGCGTTAAAATCTCAATTGACTTTTAACAAAAAATAATATATAACTACGATTTAGTTTTAATTTTTAACAAAAAAGGAGAATATATGCAATTATCAGAAATAAATCCTCAATCTACACAACATGTATTGGATGCGCCAGCCCCAACAAATGATGCTACTACTCAACCTTCAACCGTAGCACAAGATACATTAGCAGTTGCACAACAAGCATCTAGTAATGAAATAAAATCTACATGTTATATTAAAGTTGCCAAGGGGGTGACTCGCACTTTGAGCATTATCGGCGCGGCTGCTCTCGGCCTTTTTATCGGGTTAACAATTATGGGCACACTCATGACGCCCATGGGTTGGGGGATCGCTGGAGCAACGCTTGTCATCGGATTGGTAGGTTCTTTGTGTTGCGGTGGCAAAAAAGAACTTGCAATGAACTTACAATTGAGTGTCTTATCTTTTTCCGGTGGCTTAGGAATTGGATTGGCTGTTGGTGCATCGCTTTTTGTCTACCCAATAGGCATTCCTATATCAGAAGCAGGTCCTAGCATCCAAGCTGCTTACTGGGGAGGCTTTGCAACCTATGTGGTAAATCTTTTTTCAGCAGCATACACTATAGAACAAAGCCCTTTAGATTAAGATTTACTCTCTAGTAGACTGTCGAGTCAAAACTGATATATTTGGCTAGCATGAAAGCTCTCGCGGTTCGAACGTCGAAAATGGGGTAGTATTACGCAATACAATTCCATTTTCGACAAAATAAATATTCGGACAAAATAAATATTCTATTTGATTTTTAATAAAAAATATTATACACCATAGTTGTGTACTTAATTTTTTAATAAAAAGGATAATATATGCAATCTATACAATTATCACCAACAAACACAAATCATCCTACAAAAGATACAACGGATGTTTTAACGCCAACAAATGATACTACTACTCAGCCTTTAGCTGTAGCACAAAAAGCATTAACAGTTGTACCGCAAGCATCAGACAGTGAAATAAATTCACCTTGTTATATTAAATTCGCCAAAGGACTTACTCGAGTTTTAAGCTTTCTAGGCGCAACCGCTCTCGGCGTCTTTACTGGACTAGCAATCATGGGCACGCTTGTAACCCCCATAGGTTGGGGAATTGCCGGCGCAACGCTTATCATCGGATTGGCAGGTTCTTTATATTTTGGTGGCAAAAAAGAATTTTTAACAAATCTACAAATAAGTATTTCGTCTTTTGCCAGCGGCTTAGGAGTTGGATTAACCCTCGGTACATTCTTTGCTGCTAAAGCGGCAGGCTTAACCGTTGGAGAAGTCGGCGGTAAGGCAATAATGGCTTACTTTGGAGGCTTCATTCTGTATGTGGGAAGTCTTATATCGGCTGCACATACTATAAGTACAAGTTCTTTAGATTAAGCGTACAGCTACTTTACAGCTGTGCATTTAAGGATAAAAACCATACTGCTATGCATGAGCACGGAAACGCAAAGACGCAAAGACGCAAAGGCGCAAAGAGGGGGCAGCCTTCGGGGCTATCTTGATAACAAGTAGCCGAAGGCTGCCCCCCTCTTTGCGCCTTTGGGTCTTTGCGTCTTTGCGTTTCCGTGCTCATGCATAGTTTCTTTTGATCAGTATTTAGTTAACTAGTGAACGCGTGCTTGGCATAAAACTTGCATATTATGTTCATGTCTAAATAAAAAACTAACAATGAGGTTTTTATATGATAGAACAACAAATACTAAATCATTCAAATCATTATAATAAAACTATCGATATGCGCGATGAACACTCATCGTGCTCTCCAACAGCAATGAGCCATGCACGTGTGTTAATATTAGAAGACTCTAAAATAGAACAGCTTGCACAAGAGATCGCCGACTATTCGGAACTACACACAATCGTCGCTTTAAACACTCCTGTGGGGTACCAATCACATAGAATTGGACATCTCTTTCAAACTCCAGAAACTGAAGACGGTGGAGATCTCGTTCCAACAAAAACTCATTTAACACATCCAATCAAACTTTTTATCAGAGGTAGTGCAAATCCTTTTGAAGTGAAAGTTCCTCCTCTTCCTGTTTTTTATCCCTCTTTTTAGAGCCTTCTTCATTGCCTTGTTCCAATT
>JABDDS010000078.1:7316-7896 GCA_013287465.1 Chlamydiota bacterium
ATCAGAGGTAGTGCAAATCCTTTTGAAGTGAAAGTTCTGACCCTCTTTCATGGGTATCTCTTAGAAAATACAAGCGACCTCACTGGAAGTATTTATAATAAACATGTCGAAACAATTCACAGAATGCTCGATGAATCAAATGAAGCTTCTTCCTCATCGCTACAACAGCTGCATCAATTTAAAATTTTGGTCGAGAAAATGCCCGATAATTCCCCATTGAAAAATTGCATAAAAACAAAAATACTCCCTCAATTTTCTGGTTGAAAGAAAACCATCCATAGGAATACACTGTGTCTACTGATTAACTCTTTACGCAATGGATTCCTATGTTTGGTATATTGAAAAAAATTTTTGGGTCTGCACAGGACCGCATTTTGCATAAGTATCGCAAAATTGTCGAAGAAATCAATGTCTGGGACGAAAAATTCAAATCTCTTACCGATGACGAATTGCGCGCCAAAACCAAGGAATTCAAAGAGAGAATCAAAAAAGGGGAAACGACAGATCAAATTCTTCCCGAGGCGTATGCGGTAGCAAAAAATGCATGCAGACGCCTCATCGGCACCGACATCCACGTCTC
>JABDDS010000079.1 GCA_013287465.1 Chlamydiota bacterium
TACTTTATCGATGGTGGTGTTTTTTATGAGTGCTTTTGCTGTCGCGCAAGAATCTATCTCTAAGGCTGTTCCAAGAATTATTATCTTATTGGGTCCTCCGGGATCGGGAAAAGGAACCCAGGCGGTGCGTCTGACAAAAGAATTGGGAATTCCCCATATTTCCACTGGAGATCTCTTTAGAGAGAATATGAGCAAAAACACCGATCTAGGGAAAAAAGCCAAAGGCTTTATCGAAGCGGGTAAGCTCGTTCCAGATGAATTAGTTTTGGATATGCTATTTGATAGAGTATCCCGTTCCGACTGCGTTAATGGCTATCTTCTCGATGGTTTCCCGCGTACCCTTCCTCAGGCGGAAGCCTTTGAAAAACAACTTAAATTAGGAACAGAACTTGTTGTCCTCGATTTAGAAGTTCCCGATGATGTGATTACCAAACGCGCCGAAGGACGATTGACTTGTAAATCCTGTGGAAGCACTTACCACCGTTCTTTTTCTCCACCTAAACAAGAAGGAGTTTGTGATAAGTGTAGCGGTGAGTTAATCCAACGTTCCGATGACAAAGCCGAAGTGGTCCAAGAGAGACTTCGCACCTACCACAGTCAAACAAAGCCCCTTATTGAGTATTATGATAGAAGAGAAGTGTTGCATCGCTTTGATGGCACACAGCAACCTGATGAGGTTTTTAAGCAAATTATGGCTGTATTAAAAAAACAAGCTAAACTAGAAATTAGGGCTTTAGATTTTGATGATCACCAGCCAATCCCTCCTAAATATACCTGTCAAGGGGTAAATATTTCACCTGCCCTTGTGATCTCTGGGACTCCTAAAGGAACTGAATCGTTTGCTCTTATCGTCGATGACCCCGATGCGCCAAACGGCACGTTTGATCATTGGATCCTCTGGAACATTCCTGGCACTACTGAAAAACTGTCGGAAGCTGCACATATCGGCAACCAAGGAAAAAATAGCTATGGGGAGCTCGGTTATCGTGGACCATGTCCTCCTCCAGGGAAAGTTCACCGTTATTTCTTCAAACTTTATGCCTTAGATGGATTGTTAAAATTGCCAGAAGGGTCTTCTAAGGAGGAAGTTGAGAGAGCTATGAATTCTCACATTATTGCTAAAGCAGAATTCGTTGGCACCTTTAAACGTTGAGAAAAGATGTCGGCAAAAAAAATAGTCCTTAAACAGGGGAAAGAAAAACCTATCCTCAATCGCCATCATTGGATTTTTTCTGGGGCAATCCACTCCCTTCCTGAGTTTAGCGATGGGGAGTGTCTTCCTGTCTACAGTTTTCAAGATGAGCTTTTGGGGGTTGGCTATTTTAACCGTAAGGCTCAGATCATTGGGAGGATGCTCTCATTTGGAAGCAGCACCCCTCAGGAGGTAATTCGAGATCATCTTGCGAAAGCTTTAGCCTTAAGATCTCGTTTCATCGACCCTAAGAAAACAAATGCTTATCGATTAGTCAATGGAGAGGGTGATCTACTGCCTGGTTTAATTATCGATTGCTATGATGATGTCGTTGTGATGCAAATTGGGACACTTGGTATGAGTCAGCTTCGTTCTGTGATCGTTAAATGGCTAGTCGATGTGTTGAAACCACGCTCTATTTATGAAAAATCGCTCCTTCCTTCCCGTCGCGACGAAGGACTTCACGACGAGCAGGGGGCCCTTTTTGGTCCTGTCCCAGCTGAAGGTATTGAAATTAAAGAAAATGGCCTTAAATTTTTCGTGACAATCCTGCATGGTCAGAAAACGGGATTTTTTTTAGATCAGCGTGAGATGCGTCAACAGACTAGAGAAATTGCAACGGGTAAAAAAGTTTTGAACTGTTTTGCTTATACCGGAGGATTTAGCGTCTATGCTGCTGCCGGTGGCGCTGTGAGTGTCGATTCTGTTGATATTTCAGCCTCCGCGATTAAGCTTGCTGAACAGAATATGGCGATGAATGGGTTTACAGATCGCCCCCATCGATTTATTGTCGCTGATGCCTTTGAGTTTTTAAGAAAAGAACCTCTTGATTACGACCTTGTGATCTTAGATCCTCCTGCTTTTGCTAAAAAACAAAAAGATGTAGAACAGGCATGTCGTGGTTACAAGGACATTAACCGCTTGGCTATTCAGAAGATGCCCCCTGGATCCCTTTTGCTTACGAGTTCATGTTCTTATCACGTCGATGAAGTTTTATTTCAAACTGTAGTGTTTCAAGCTTCTGTTGAAGCTCGACGCGTTGTCAAAATTATTGGGAGACATCACATAGCTTCCGACCATCCGATTAATATCTGCCATCCTGAGAGCAATTACTTAAAAAGTATGCTTCTTTATATTGAATGATCATATTTTATGAATGAAAGCAATAAAAAATTTAAAATCGTCACCTTGGGGTGTCGCACGAACCAATATGAATCACAGGCATATCAAGATCAGCTAGAGACTCTTGGGTATGTTCCTGCTCAAGAAGGGGAACACGCTGACGTTTGCATTGTGAATACATGCACGGTCACTGAATCCGCTGACAGTTCTAGTCGACATGAAATCCGCCAACTAGCTCGCAACCATCCAGAATCAAAACTTGTTGTGACTGGATGCTTTGCCGAGAGGCAACCGGAGGCGGTTGCAGCTCTTGAAGGCGTTTCGCATGTCGTCCCTAATCGAAAAAAAGAGGATTTATTATCCATCGTCTTACCTGATACTGAACTACCTGAATTTTCCGTTAAGCGATTTGAGGCACATACCCGGGCATTCATTAAAGTTCAAGATGGATGTAATTCATTTTGCACTTATTGCATTATTCCATATGTGAGGGGACGTTCCCGCTCTCGAACAATAGATGATATTGTTAAAGAAGTGGAGACTCTTATTGCCAATGGGTTTAAAGAGGTGGTGTTGACAGGGATTAATATCGGAGATTTTGACGGAAACCGCACCGAAGGGGAATCGCCACATTGTTTGGCTGATCTCGTTCGAGCTGTCGATAAGGTCCCTGGGTTAAAGAGACTGCGCATTTCATCTATAGACCCCGACGAAGTCGATGAGAACTTATTGGACGCAGTGATTAATGGAAAATACACATCCCCCTCTATGCATATCGTTTTGCAGTCTGGTTCTAATGTCATCTTAAAACGGATGAATCGCAAATATACCCGACAGATCTTTTTAAATACTGTAGACTGCTTACGCAATGCTCATCCCGATTTCACGTTCACGACTGATGTCATTGTAGGGTTTCCCGGAGAGACTGACATCGATTTTGAAGAGACATTAAGCGTTATCCGTCAGGTGAAATTCGCTAAGGTCCACATGTTTCCCTATAGTGAGCGTCCGCGCACACGAGCGGCTCTAATGCCGAATAAAGTCCCTCATGACATCATCAAAGAAAGAAAAAATAGCGTGATGCGTCTTGCAGAGCAAGTCGCTTTTGAACTTAGAGAGCAATGTGTGGGACGAACAATGACGATCCTTACAGAGGGTAAAGATCACGCACATGGGGGGAGAATAGGAGGACATACCGACAATTTTCTCATGGTATGGATCCCAGAGGGAAATTACCAGACGAATGAACTTGTCGACGTAGAACTTATTGCCAACACACCTGAGGGCCTTATTGGTCGTCCTATCACCTGAGTTAACATGCACATTAAAATCGTTCAAAAGTTACAACCCTTTTCCCATCGTCCGGGTACTTACGTCATCTTACCTGGCAGTCCTTATCGATTGCGAGTCTTCCCCGCTCGTTTGGAGGTCGATGATCTTTCTAGTGCCACACCTAAACCCATTGCTGCTATTGACCTTGATATTAAAGGGATTGTTGACGAGTTTACAGTGATGCAAGATTTGGAAAGGGGATTGGTACGCGTTCATGGAAGGGGTGTTAATGGCTATTTTCGCTATGGAGTTTCTGCTCGTGTAGGAGGTAAAGTCGCATTGAATGTAGAGAAATTTCCACAGCCAATTCCAGATTGCGCCTTTAACGACCATTTCGAGTTTGTGGAGGGAACCGAGAGAATTCCTACCGATCATATGAGTCGTCTCTCTTTGGGAAACCACCGAGCGCAAGATTGGGAGTTAATGTCGCGCAAGGGGGATTTAACGGCTATATTTCCAATATGGCATCGCCTAGGGCAGTTTTACTCCGCACTTCCAATCCATTTTGAAGGGACTGCTTTTCTTTTGAATGAATGTCGTCAAGCAATCGAGGCTAACACCCCAGAACATACTTTAAGGGCTTTTTATGCCCTTTTTCTTGTTGGATTTGAAGGAGCTCTTTCTCCACGCCTTTGGGATACTCATTTTCATGGAATCGCGCTTCCAGAAGTAGAAAAACCACAAGAGCTTTCACCCCTTGTTTTACTCCAACGGGGTGGGGAATTAATACAGTCTCTCTTTATTCAAGAAAAGGAGGGGGCAATTGATTTGTTACCCGCCGTTCCACCTGAATTTCATTGCGGTCGTCTTGTTAATGTAGCTGTTCAAAACGGAAAAATAGATCTCGAGTGGACAAAAAAGGCGATTCGTCGTGTCGTGTTTACAGCAGAGATAACTGGATGTTTAGTGTTGAGATTTTCTAATCATGAAAAATCTTGTCGTCTGCGCCTTTCTGATAAAGATCCGGGTTCTCTTTATGTTCCCGGATCTAGTTTGGATGTTGTCGCAGGGCAGACCTACTGGTTCGATCATTTTCAATGTTAAAGATTGAATTTATTTGGTATTTATTGTGTTTTGGTATATTTTTGTTGTTAAAGAGAAAAAAGGTTGGTAATAAATATGTTTAATTCAACTGTAAATCTTGCTGCATCGTATGTTAATAACACTGAGAGTTATTATAAATATTATGAAAACGTCACTATGTCAAATATAGTGGTTTCATTAATATGCGTCGGTGCTTTAGCACTCGTTTTCAAGAATTTTTCAAGTCGGATTCCATTCAACGAGTCTTTAAAGAAGGAGGAACTGGCAACAAGAGAACGGCAGATAACAATGTTCATGATAGATCGAGCAAAAAAAGTTCAGAACACCATGCAGACATCATCAAACATACTAAAAACATTTAGAAATTGGTCGGGTCAAATCGTAGTAAAAGCGCTAGAAGGATGTTCAGATACGGAAGAAGCAGCGGCGCTAATAATAGATGCGTTTACAAGGGCACAACAAAATAAGGCTGAACCAAGGCTAGTGCGAGGTCTTGATGACTTAGCGGATGATTATGTAGCCTTAAAGGAGAAACTGAAGCAAGAATTCAAGATAAGAGATTTAGTAGAACTGGTGAGACTATCAATAGACATATTCACAGCGACACAACAGAAAGCACTAGCTCAACTAGGGCCAATATGCAAGGAACAACTCCGAGCAGGAGAAAACGTGTTAGAAGTAGCTATGTCTCAATTGGAAAAAACATCAAAATCAATACAGGAGACAATCAAAAGAGCTATCCAAGCAAATAATCCGAATACAAAAGATTGGTACCAAGACGGGTAATAGCCGAGATAACTTGTAAGCTTATACTGCGGGGCGGTGAATTTTTGCGTTTTCCGCTGCGTGAAAGCTTAAAAGTGATGGCTCCATCAAGCTCTAAAACGGGGATCGTTACTTAAAAATACCATATATGTTCCATACGCTAATAATGCTCCAGTTGCCCCTATGAAATGTCCTATATTTCTGCATAAGTGTGCCGTTGCTGAATAATTATTCCCTGTGTCTATTTCCAACGCATATGGTGTGATGACGGATAGACCCATGGCTGTAACAGTTGCAGCGACTTTGAGTCCTTTTGCTAAAGGTGTGTCATACCACATCAACGTTGTCGCTGTTGCCATAGATCCTAATATCGATCCAATCAGAAGATTATTTCCTGCTATTGTTAATTGAACAATACATCGATCTTTGAAACTGAGTATAGAATGAGTATTGATCTCGGCTCTGCAAGTAGGACACTTGGGTTTATTAAGAGGGTTTCGAAACCATTCGCTAATACAATGTTTGTGATAAGGATGCTTATGCCCATCCTCTCCCTCGTGGGCTACCACTGTAGCATTTTTAAGGAAAAGAGGTTCCATGCAAATAGGGCAGTCAAGAGAGTTGTTATAATTGTTTATTTGAATGTAATTAGACATTTGAACCTCTTTTTTTAGTTTTATTTTTTTATAAAAATGATAGACTATGTATCGAAAGTAACTTATATTATATGATATAACTTGTTTTGTGTAAAGTTAAATTTTAGTTTTACAGGTTTGTATGAGTTTAGTAAATGAGAATCAAAATTGTGTGGGTATGTTTGCTGTTTTTAATGGCGGTAGCTTGATCATTGAAGACAGACAGATGAAGTGGATCGTTCATATGGATAAAAATTAAACTATGAAGGATGATTTGGGGTTACCAGAAATAGCAGATGGGGAAGATAAACTCTCTCCATTTAAAAATCGCTTAAGAAAAAACTATAAACATATCCGCAAATGGGCTAAAAGAACAGTGACCAATGCTTTTAGAATTTATGATCGCGATGTTAAAGGGTATCCTTTTGCCATTGATTTTTATAACGGCCGTTTTTGCGTCCAATTTTTTTCCTCTAATCCAGCGATTCAAGAGCCTTCAGAGCGACTGCAAGAGGAAGTCATTAATACCATTCAAGATCTGTTTAAAATAGATTCAAGCAATATTTATTGGAAGACTCGGAAGCGACAAAAAGATTATGCACAGTATGAAAAAATTGATTCCAAAAAACAATTTTTTACAGTCTTCGAATATGGACTTAAATTTAAAGTCAACCTACAGGACTATCTAGACACAGGACTTTTTCTCGACCACCGAGAGGCTCGGCGTTTAGTCGGGACGATGAGTCAGGGGAAGCGGGTTCTCAATTTGTTTGCGTATACCTGCTCTTTTAGCATTCATGCCGGAGCTGGAGGAGCTTTATTCACGAAAAGTATCGATATGTCCAATACTTATACAGCTTGGGGAAGGGACAATTTTCTTATCAATTCATTACCTTTTAGAAATCATGAGATTATACGAGCTGACTGTTTGAAATTTCTTGAATTTGAAACCAGAACGCAAAATAGGTACGATCTCATCATCATAGATCCTCCCACAATTTCCAGATCGAAAAAAATGGAAGGGAAATTTGATGTGCAATTGGATTATATATTTTTGATTTCTTATGCATTAAAATTGTTAGCTGAAAATGGGATCATTATTTTTAGCACAAACTCGAGAAAATTTTCATTTGATGAATCAGAATTCGAATCGTGTCGCATTGAAGAGATCACGCACAAGACAATACCGCTTGATATTCGGAACAAAAAAATACACCGCTGCTGGAAGATCAGCAAGATAAATTGCTAGTTGATACTCGAGCCTTAGCACTCAAAAACTACGAATAAAGACGTATGGTTACAGGAGCAGCAAAATAAATAGCTGAGGCAAGTGCACATGCAGCAGCTGTTTTGTAGTGGCTCTGTTGATAGAATTTATATGCTTGACCTCCAAGGTAGAGACCAATGATCCCGCACATTACGTGCCCTACCCGTATATTATTTTTGTCTTTTGGGGGGGCATTTTCTACCATAGATGCATATTCTGTTGCTACTTGGTTCATTCGAGTCCATTCTTTTTGTGCTAGGGAGTAAAAAGATTTTACAGGGCAAAGATATAGCGCTGGAGCTGCGATTGCAGCACATATAGCAGCATGTCCATATTTCTGTTGTAAGTATGAAGTGAGTGCTGCTGCAGCGGCGCCAATACCAGTACCAAATGTAACTGCAAATTGTATAGCTAAAAACAAATCCTGTTGACTGTAGGTGTCTTGGATACTACTTGTGATACTTGGTGGAAGCGCATTCATGTTTTATTCCTTTTTTATTTTATAATGGTTATAATTAGCTCGACA
>JABDDS010000080.1 GCA_013287465.1 Chlamydiota bacterium
ATTAAAGCTTGATTTTAAACTGCTGTAACTATCCATGACAAAAGCAGAAGTTGTCTGGAAGGCCTGACAGGCACAACGTCCATCAGGATCATTGAAGTTAACGGGATCGCCATTAGCATAGGCGTAGAGATTAAGACAGTTAGGGTAGGCAAGAGGATCAGGGCTTAAAAAGCGTCCACTCACCGGATCGTAATAACGAACACCCATCCAGATCAAGCTCGTAGGATCAGCAGCTTTCCCTTGCCAAGCAAGGGATTGTGCATAAGCAAGAAGCGCATTATCATTACTTTCAATGATAGGTGCACTTTCTCCATAAGGACAAGGTAGAGACGAAGACCAAATTACTGAATTTAAGGAAGCTACCCCCACGAGATTATTCATAGGGTCCCGGATCAACCCAACGACATTTTGATTCTGGTCTAAGATAGCTTCACAAATGCCATTACCATAGAGTTTCCAGAAGGTATTATCACCAGATTTGACTCCGATTTCTAGAAATTCAGACTCAGGATCGTAAAACGATGTGGTGACTACTGGCAATGTTGCATTTTGTGTATAGGTTGTTTGAAGACGTCGTCCCAAAATATCATAAGAGGCCTTCCAAACTGATTCATCTGTTATAATTTCAATGAGATGTCCCCATGGATCCCATTTGAATCGTTTATTATCTGTTTCTGAATGTTGTGCAACAACTTGTCCGGCGGTATCATAAGTTGTTTTGACAAGGGAATCTCCAATGATTTCTGCTATAACATTGCCAAATGGATCGAGGCCATTTGTTGGAATTTTCCAGTCGGTTGCCGAAGTACGCACTCCTCTTCCAGCTGCTCCAAAATCAAATTCATACACATGATCTTGAGTCGATTTTAAAAAGCCTCGAGGATTATATGAGTAAGTATTCTTACTGGAGAATTTGCCCCAATCGGATTCATACGAAGAGAGCTTTCCCGATTTATCCCAACACAACGATTCTTTGTAGTTACTGCCCAGTACTTGGGTATGAATTGTTTCTAGAAGGGATGAGGGGTGATAATTATAGTCGACTGTAGTAAATGGAGTTGTTTTGGATGATAGTCTTCCGTTTGTTGCATACTGATAAGCGAATGTCAGTCCACCTGCTGAAAGGCTTTCAAGCCTTCCTGCCTGATATTTAAAATGACATATATGATCCTCAACCTGAAGGGTGCGTTGATTGACATCCCAAGATTGATGTGTCTCTTGTAAGCAATGTGAATTAAGGGAAATGGTTTCTACAATTATTCTACCGCATGAATCATAAGTACGGTTGACAATAGAATGATCGTCGCCAATTTCTTCCGCACTGATGAGCAAACCTCGTTTATCATAGCTAAATAGGCGCGATTGTCCATTAACATGTTCCTCAATTGGTCTAGAAAATGAATCATAAACATAAGTGTGTATGCGATTTAATGCGTCCGTAACAGAGACTAATTGTCCATTCACATAGCTGTATTGTTTCTGTTGAGTGGATTGTTCGTTCGCTTGAACTTCTTCTGCACATTTTCTCCCCATGAGGTCATACGAGGCACTCCATATGATACCTCCCGGCATATGAGAGGCTATTAAATTAGAATCTGCATCATAATCATAAGTGATGCGTGCTCCATCAGAAAGCGTTTTCTGGATAAGGCATCCCAACGCATCAAATTGTTGAGTTGTTGTTCTCCCTTCTCCATCAGTCATCGCCACACAATTGCCACAGGCATCATACTGATAGTTTTTTGTAATGGTGCCTTCTTGAACGATAATGGGTAGGCCCATCGTATTGTAACATGTGTAAGCGGTAGTATTTCCATGTATCTCTTCACGTATGCCCGATTCTGGATGGTTCTTTATGATTATATGGTTAAGAGTGGTACCTTCTGCAGAAAGTGTTTGGCTTTCAACAACCTCACCTGCCTCAAAGCGTTGTATTTGTTTTTCTCCATTTGGAAGATGACAAATAACCGTATCACCCAAATAACTCCAAGTGGTTTGTCGTCCATCAGGAGCTGTTTCGCTAATGATACGATTGAGTCCATCATAACTCTTAAGCCACACATACCCTTCTCCATCAACGAAGCTGATAAGATTTCCTCTCTGATCAAAGGTTTGCACCTGAACAATTCCTGTTGCCACATGAGTACGTATATGCTGGTGCGCAGGATCGTTATAGGTGATGTTCCAAGAAATTGATGCTTGCGTCTCTGAGACGGGACGTCCTGAAAAGTCGTAAACAAATGCACTTTCAGTGCTATCTGGATAGATTTCTTTTTTCAATAGACCATTTGTCGTGTAAAAACGAGATGTCTTTCCTCCTTTTGGGGAAATAGATTCGAAGACTAATCCTCCAGCCTCATAAGTAATCGAACTCGTCAAACCTTGCTTTGTCGTCTGGATTAATCTACCAAGGCGATCAAAAGTACGTATAGCGGTGTTTCCAAGCGGATCAGTTTCTTGAATGGGAAGTCCTCTAGGATCATTGTCGAAAAGGGTATAGGCAATGCCTGCGCTTTCGCTTTTGATCTCAGAGCCGGTAGCCGCTTTGCTTAATCCCTTTCTAATAGCCTTGACAACACCGGAAGCGTGATAATCAAAATGGCAGGTGTTTAATGGATTGGTTTCTTGATTCCAAATCAGCTGGTTATTGAGATTGTATTCGCAGAAATTTGCCGAAAGCAGTTTGCCTGTTGGACTATAGACATAAGAACGGAATGGATTTCCCATAATATCGTAGTCGGTCTGTTGAAGGGCATCTGATGTTTTGACTTCAATACATTGGCCTTGATCGTTATATCGATAATCCGTCACGACATCGGGATCTTGCGTCCCTGTCTCTTGGATTTTTTGAGTGGGGAAGCCCCGCAGATCATATTTCCAATGCGTAATTGCACCCGATTGATTCTCTGTGCTAATCAATCCTGTGTTTGTGTATTCAAAATCTGTAAACGCAATAATAACCTCATCACATTGTTTTTCAATTCGTTTTGGAAGATAAGAGAAATTATTATCATAAGTGATTGTTGTCGTTTTATTTAAAGTATTTTCAGATAGACACAGATTGAGTGCGTTATAAGTAAGCTGCTTTGTAATTTGCTTGTCCTCATTTCCTGTGAGGTCCTCTCCAACAAGTGAAATTATTTCTGGATTACCCTGGGAATCATATCGGTATTGAATAATCAACCCTCGTTTATCTTTAGTCTCCTTTAGGCTTCTCATCCATCCGCCAGATTGATTCCAAAGTTGTATAGAAGCTGTTTCAGCATCAAACCACGTGTGATCATCAATGAACCATGATTGAAGGGTTTCGTATCCTTCCGGATCTACTGTTTTATAAATTTGTTTCTGAAAAATATAGTATTCAACAGCGGATCCTACACCATCTTTGGCTATCGTCAAGCCATCGAGATAATCAAACGTAGCGCTAGTCAATATTTCTTGTTGTGGGCCAATAGGAGAGCACTGTTTTTTTACTCGTCCTTGATCATCATAATGATTTTCCAATACACGTCCATGCGGCCTTGTCTCTTTAATGATACGGTGAGCATCATCATACTCATAAGTGATTGTTGCATTATTCGGCAATGTCACTTTGGTAAGATCACCTTTAGAATCGTAGTCATAATAGATGCGCCTTCCATCTTTTGCATACGCTTCGGAAAGCAATCCTTCATGGTTGTAACAAAAGCCAAGATAAGCTCCATTTGAATTTTCAATTCGAGATAGTTGTTCATTTTTGTAGGAAAACGTTAAGACATTACCCGCATGATCGATCCATTTTTGCAAGTGATAATTCTTAAAGATACGTTGAGAGCCATCCGAACCATAAAGGGTATAAAAATCTTGATGCTCAATATAGGCATGAAAGGGATTTGTAATGCCTCCAATCCCTCTTCTGCTATAGTTACGAAGTTCCGGATTATCTTCAGGTAAAACTTCCCATCTGGAAGTGTTAGAATTAAGTCTATAAACGATAACTGTCCCATCTTCTTCAGCTGCAAGCAATGTGTCTCCCTCTTCAATAAGTTCAGGATTCAATCCTAACTTCCATCCAAAACCAAGAGATGAATAAATTGGATTCTGACTATTGTAATTACGACGTATCTCTAGAGGAAAAGCACCTGGCAAACTAAGGTCGACTTCATCGACATAAAAAGCTCCGGTGACAATATCAACAGGATCAGCAAAAGAATCTCCTAGACCTTTATGTTCCAATCTAACATCAGCTGTCCATTTCGTGGGGACCACATTCACCCCTAAATCGACATCTGAATAAAAACAGGTATTCGGCTTCGTGAATTCCCTGCCTGGTAAAGATGAAGTCGTTTTATTTTTATCAAGGGAGGATGATGTGTGCACCAATGTTAAGTGATTTTTATGAGGAATCAATTCCCAGCTTTCCGTTGTGATAGAATTGACACGACCATCGGGAAGTCTCGATCCAAATCCTCCGTTAAGTATCCGAGAATTATCCGAAATCATCGCCAATTGTTCTTTGGGTGCTAAAAGAAGAGTTCCCATTCCCTTATAGGAAGATTTAGTTAGGGGATTTCCATCCCGACTACATACAGGACCAGGAGTCATATAGGCATAAGAAAAGCTCTCACCCTGATTGATGCGTGTACTCTTTCTTTTTTTATATCCCAATAGTTCTTTGGTAGTCATCCATTGACTGCCTGCGAATGCCTTGGTTTTTCTTAAATTGAGATCTTTCAAATGAGAGAAATAAATCCATTGCGCAATTTCAGGAGTATCTTCAGCTCCAGAAAAACTTTGCTTGGTAAAAACGAGAAAACCCACCCCTTTTAAGCCTTTCTCTTGATGCTCTTGATGGGCGATTTGAAGAAGTTTTACGGTAGAAATAGCATGAGGATCCTGAAAAATTTCTCGTAATACTTGGTGTTCATTTGAAGAAAAGTCGACATTGACCAACGCTGCGTATTGCCTGTCATTAAAATGCTTTTCTTGATGCCAGGAAAATGGATATTTAGCCGTGAAGTTATTGGAATAAAAACATTGCATATCAACTTGAGGAAACACCAAATCGGGATCCCTCTTAAGAGGCCCCTGAGAAAGATCAGGAGAAAGTTTTGCTAACCCACAGCCAAAATGTGTCTTAGGAGACACTTTATGGAGCCTAGCTAGATCTTTTTCCGCACGTGAACATTTTTCAAAATAATTCATCCCAATGAATGAGAGAAGATAATGAATTTTTCCTTTTCCGGTATTTTTCTGAAACTCCTCGGCAAAAAGTGAGGGGATTCTGGAATTTGAGCCACCAAAATAAAAACAAAGAGCAGCGCTCGTCCCTTTAACAATAGAGAATGTTTTAGTATCATCTTCATAAGAGACTTTGACATCGAGGGTAAGGTCCGTTTGGTCGAGTTGCAGTTGTAATTCGTTGTTGTCTCCAATCTCAAAGTGCATCAGATGCTTGTCTTTATCAAGAGAGGAAAAATAAATAGGAACCGTGTGACAATTGCACTCTTGTGCCGTTAACCAATGAGTCTCTACTTTCTTGTCTGGATTCTCTTTAGAAGTCACTTCGAATTTCATCTTGGCAAAAAGGATGGGATGTTTCGATAAATCATTAACAATCGAACTCTTTCCTTGTATTTGAGGACGAAGGAAGTCATTCCAAGAAGCATGTTGTCGTTTGCGTATAGTACGGTGAATACCTACATCATCTAAAGAGAGCCCCTGTTTGCGCAATTCCTCTTCTACAAAGCGAACAAATAGCACACCAGCCGTATCATTTCCATCTGCTTTGATATGTTGAGTGATCTTCTCATCATCAGTGAGATACTTCAAAATCCAACGATCCGCCGTTGCATACTCTTCCGGCATTAAACTATAAAGATCGAGTCCTTCGTTCACTTGCATTTCTTTCATCCAAGGAAAAAGAGAAATCCATTCCTCACCATTTAAAAAAAGTACCCAAGGATAATAAAGACCAACATGTTTCTTTTCAGGAACCTGTGTAAACAACATCTTCTCCGCAAAAGAGTGGGGGAGCAAACAAATGCCGTTTGTTGCAAAACAGGCTTGATATCCCGCCAAACGCAAGAGTTCTACTAAAAGGCTACATTGCTCCCATGGAGATCCCTGCTTCTCTAAAAATGTCCCATAGGGACTTCTATGAATCTTAGGAGGGTAAAAGATTGCATTTCTGTTAAATAAAAAAGGATCGACCAGCTCAATTTCATTATAGACATACTGTGCAATCGCTATAGGATCATTGTTTAACTCCTCGACAAAGCTCTTTAGAACTTGGTGAGTAGAGCTCCCATCACTTGAAATATCCCTTTCAAAGAAAGGAAATACCGAAGGAGATTTATCTATTGGTTTCTCAATGCCATGTAAATAAGGTTTGACAAGATTTTCAAGCTGCCATGGAGGAGATTCAGTGTAATGAAATTGATAAAGAGGAGCCCTTTCAAGGGACATTACATACCGATATCCAAGAATGGAACCCTTTTGGATGATCATCATAGAAAATTGCTCACGCGGATCTGGAGCCATGATCAATCGTAAATTCAATCCATATTGCTTTCTTAACAATGTATTAGGGCTAATTACCATTCCATCGGTCAAGTAACGACTCCACTCCTCAGTCCCCTGTTGAGGAATTGAAATCTGTTCTTCATGCAACAGTTGATTGTCTTTATAAACCTGTACAGATAGGTGTGATGGCAGTAAATTGTGTTGAATTAAAAACCGATGCGATTGCCAATTATAAAGAGAGAATTCCCTCTCTCCAGACATTAATGGACCAGAAATATTCTCAGACAATCCATCTAAAGAGGTGACAGCTGGATAAATTCTTTTCCTTAAATGAGAAATAAACTTAGCATAATCATTTTCTACTAGGGCATCATTAAGAGGAAGATATCGGAAGAAATTTTCCCTTCTGAGTTCTTCTCTGTGCCAGAAGTCCTCTTCGGATTGCTCAAGCCGCTCTTTAGCAGTAGTTAAGTGCTCATTGAATAATTCATTAGAATCTAACTTACCTGCGTAGGTTAGGTTAGTGCATATAGAGAATATAACAAAAAAGAAACAGAGTAGGTAGCGTGCAGATTTCATTTAGTAGCCTCACAAAAATAGATTAGAAAGGAGACGTTATCAAATCAAAGCTTCCAAGTCCAGACAAAACCTATCGGCTACAACAATAAAAAGAAACCTCGTTGTATAAATGCCCTGACAGGCATTTATAAAACGAGGTCAGGCTTGACCCTGTTTTTGCGACAAACGGAAGACTATCATCCAAAACAACTCCATTTACTACAGTCGACTATAATTATCATCCCTCATCCCTTCTAGAAACTCTATGGTAATGGCATTTGTGAATCTATCTTAGACGGGTGTGATTAAAAGTTGTACATTGGCAATTTTCTCAAAGCAACTTGGTATTGGGGTCTGGCTTGGTATTCTGGTATTTTGGTGTTCGTTATTACGATCCGGTGAGTGGACGCTTTTTAAGCCCCGATCCTCTTGCCTACCCCAACTGTCTTGACCTCTACGCCTATGCTAATGGCGATCCCATTAACTTCAATGATCCTGATGGACGTTGTGCCTGTCAGGCCTTCCAGACAACTTCTGCTTTTGTCATGGATAGTTACAGCAGTTTAAAATCAAGCTTTAATGATTTTTATAGGGGATCAGAAGCAGGAAGATCTTTATCATTTGGAGATTATAAAAATCCTTCGATGTTAAATAACTCTTTGAGTT
>JABDDS010000081.1 GCA_013287465.1 Chlamydiota bacterium
TTTATATGTTAATATAATAAGAAATAGTTAGATTTCTTTCGTTACTGACTTTTACTAATTTAAATAGGTGAATGAAGGTGGATTATTGTGAGTTTAAGTGTTTTGTGTCCTTGTTTTTTTAGTTGTCATGACAAGGGGGATGTATGAGTTTCTTTAGAGGTATTGCTTCTCGGGTCGCAGGTTCTTCTGCTCCTAGTCCTGAACCTGTATCTAATGAGCCAAAAGCACAATCTTCAGCACAATCTTCCATAAAGGGAAGAAAAGTTGATTCACCGCAAAATCTGAGAAATGTTAATTCGGTAGCACAGGCACAGGCAATCTGGAATCAAAATGTTGTTGTTAAGAGTGCGGACAGCCTAGAAGCTAATTATATGATCTTAAAACATCTTCTATCTACAAAAAAATTTAGCGATGAGGAGGTTGTTGGATTTATAAGCCAAAATATCAGTATAGGTGGAGGAATTTGGAAAAGTTTGGTGGCACAACATTCTTTTGATAGTCGCCCTGAGATTCGGAAGTTATTTGAAAATGCGATAAATCCGTCTGCGGCTTTACTTGTCTCTCAAGATGTTGATGAAGAAGATCTTGATCAGGCTCCTGTATCGGCCTCTCCTGCATTACCTGCCGCTCCAACTTCTTCGGCATCCCCTTCCTCTTCTGCAACTGCCTCAACTGTTGTCGTTGCGCCTGCTGGACCAGAAGATGGGGTAGCTCCTTCCGACAATGCTGCTCCTATGTTATTGCCTTATGAAGGACCAGAGCCTAAGACGATTGAAGAATATGGTAATGCTCTTCAAAAAATTTCTGCATTCTACAAAACGCGTCCGGAAGAGCTGGGGAGGCACAGAGTTACCTATGACGGAGTCGTCTACGCTTTCACTCAAGGTCAGAACGGCAGTGGACGTTATTTAGAGTTTTTACCAGAACGCCCCCATACTTCTTATAGATACTCTCCCGATCGTAATCCACAATTATCAGTAGGTATTCGGCCTAATGATTGGAAATTAGACCATTTCGAAAATAGAGAGCTTAAGGGAAAGGATGAAATGCTCATACTAGAGTTAATGAGGCAGGCATTTAAAGCTTCCATGCAACCTCTTCCCGTATTGAGAGTTATGAAAGACGCAGAGCAGTGCAAACAAGATCTATTGGAAAAGCATCCATGGTTTGCATCTCCTAATTCAGTACCTAATGAGGGGCTTTTAGGGGAGCTCGCCGCTAATGTTCGTTCTTCTTCTGGGGTCATGTCCCCGCAGCGCACTTTGGACGCAGCATCTGCAGTACCCTTACAACCTATGAGCTCAGTCGCGCGTCCGCTTGATCACGTTTATTACTTACGTTCGGAATTAGGCAGACAGCAAGCTCAAAAAGAGCTCTATGAGACGTTTTCCCCGATTCTTAAAGGGTGGGGAGAAACGCCGATTGATCTTTCTGCCGTATTGGTTTCTTACAAGGGAGAAAAATTGACATTGCGTTTAGATAGCAATGGAAATTTGAAGATCCGAGGTATTGATGTAAAGGATGATAATAAATTCTGGGAATTAACGATGGCACCGGATGGCAGTATCTTAGATGGAGGAGAGAGGTCTGGTCTTGTCACTGGCATGATGACTCTGCTCTATCTTGAAAAAGAATCCATAGCGCAGTATATGACTAATCCTGTTCGTTACGCGACTACAACGCTCCAGCAAACCTTTAGCTTAGCTCAAATGGCAACCCGCATTAAAGAAATCCCTGGCGTTAATGCAGAGCCTGTTGCGTCATCCGCAGTAGCTCCTTCAGCAGCAGGTAGCAACAATGCATCGCAAACGGTCAGTCTTTCAAATATTCGGTCAACGATGGTTGCAGCTGATTCTATGCTCAAGTGGACAATAAAAACAGACAGCGATGGTAGTGTGACTTTTAATTCGACCAAAACAAATGCTGAGGGGTGGGGACGTTTAGGAGGTAGTACTTCATCTAGAAAATGCGAGCTCCGTTGGAATGCGTCGACAGGACAAATGGAGGTCAATATTGAGAGAGGGGAGGCGAGCCGATTCACAGATCGTGTTCGGAAAGAGAACAAATATATACTTTCTTTTGATGGTGGAAATGTTAGGGTTCAATTTCGGGATTCTACTACAAAAATCGACCATCCTGTGAGTACCTATAATGGAGATGGCACGGTCACTTATACCGGTAACATAGAAGATCAACAGCTTCCCAATAAGGAACTCTCAGAAGACATAAGTCTCCTCTGTCGTACATGGCATACTCTTTCAGGAGTCCTTGAAGATCCATTAGCGACAGTATCTGACACATCCAAAACGGATGCATATGAAAGCAAGTTCGGTTCAACTTCAAACACTGCCTGGGACGTCGAAACACGTTTCTTAAATGGTGAGAGAGCTCCTGATGGAGTGCTTATGGCTATCATGAAATACCGCGAACAAGATCTCAAAGGCATGAAATTGGAAGGTTATCCTGAATTTAGCCCAACTTTGCCGGAACCTAGTGTTGCTGTTAGTGAGGTTCCTTCAGGGCGCCGTAGAGGTTAAATTTGAGCGAATTGACAATACGCCGATGGCCGGATGAGAAGGGGTATTGTTCTAATAATTGAAAAGAAGCCCATTCATGTCCTTCAATATTTTTTCTCGTATCGGTTTTGAACAAGCAAGGGAATAAATGTGCTCGGTATCTTGTGAATGAATGTTTTACCTCTGGGAGCACCTGCTGTTGCTGCACATCAATTTCAAATCGTTCTTTAATTTGTTCGTGTAATGAAGCGGTGGTTGTTTTCTCAAAATAAGGGAACTCATAGAGATCTTGCATCACCTTGCCTTTGACGCCACGGCTAATCAGGATTTCTTTGCCGTTATGGATAATGGCAACAGAGCGGTGTAACACTGTCGTTGGCATCCGAGGAGCCTTAAATGGCAATACATCAGTTAAGCCTTTAAGATGCGCTTGACATTGCTTATTTAATGGACATTGCACACACTTAGGTTGGCGTCCACAAATCGTGGCGCCTAGCTCTATTAAAGCTTCGCTGATGACCCAAGGTTCTTTTTCTGGGAGAAGGGTTTCTGTAAGGCTATAGATCTGCTTGATGGCTTTTGGCTTACAGATATCATCAGCAATCCCATAATAGCGCGCAAGAACCCTTAATACATTCCCATCGACGGCAGGAATGCGTTGGTGGAAAGCAAAATTTAAGATAGCTCCAATGGTATATGGACCTAACCCTTTAATTTTTTTGAGTTTTTCCGCGGAAGAGGGGAGCTCACCCTGATAATGATCGACAACGTAGCGAGCTCCAGCATGGAGGTTTCTAGCGCGTGCGTAGTAACCTAGTCCCTCCCATTCTTTCAGCACTTCTTCTATAGATGCTCCAGCAAGATCAAGAATGGAGGGAAAACGGCGCATCCATCGCTCGAAGTAGGGGATGACGACAGCAACTTGGGTTTGTTGAAGCATGACTTCCGATATCCAGACAGCGTAGGGGATAGGATGATTCCTCCAGGGGAGATCCCGTTGTTGCGAGAGAAACCAAGTCTTTAACTTTGCCAAAGAGGTTAAGTCATCATGATGAATGTGCACTTCTTACCTGGTTGGCTGTTGTGTAGGATGTAAGGGTGAAGTGTTTGCAGCGATTCCCCGGATACGCTGATGGCAACATTGGGAAAAAGATTGAGCAGGTTGACTGCTTCAGCACTTTCAAGAGTCGCATTGCTGCATGCAATGACCAGATCATATTTTTTTGATAAGATCGACAACAATTCTCGAAATTGATGAGAATCTAATAGCTCGTTAGCATAGCGGGAGATCCCTCCAGAAGAAATATAGTCGTGAGTTATCAAATGAATAATATTGAGCTCTGTTGTCTCCTTTTGCAGATATTGAAACAAACCAGTCCCCTCATTCTGCTGCGAACGATCAAGTGAAATGTCTATGATTAAAGTCCCAATCCCTTTTTTTGATAATAAATTGGCAAGCATATCCGCATATTGAGGGCCATGATTTTCCAAAAGGAGCAGAGTATTATCTGCTTTCAAGTCTGATGAACGAGTCATAAAAGAGATTAAATGGCGCAGTGTATTTAGGTCGCTATCTAAAATCATCTGTTGATTTTCAGAGATGTTGCAGCAGCGAGAAAGGGGACCAGAGATGTGTTGTCCAGCAAGTTTTAAATTATCAGAAGATGCTTCAATTCCTTGAGAGACCGATCGGATGATGAACCATGCTGTGCTGAGGAAAGCTCCTGCGATTATCCCTAGAAACGTAAATAGCAATAGGCGTGGTGAATTGGGGTGAAAGGGGAGTGCTGGTAGTTCAAAGGGAGCTGCCATGCTTTTTTCTAGGTTGGTACTAATATTTTTTGTTTCTACTAGACGGGTGATTTCTGTCGTCATGTTTTTACTGACGAGGATTTTTTGTTGCAGGAAACGTTCTGCGGCCCATTTTTCAGGAAATGAGCTCATATCGATTCTATTTTCGATGATATTGTGATTTAGGAGATTGTTTTCTTCCTTTAAGCTGTAGATGGTGCTAACAATATAGTTTCTAACTTGCTGTTCCAACACAGAAATCTGGTTTTGAGTGAGCGCTAAAGCTGTATTTTGAAGTTCAATGATTTTGTTTTTGAGGAAGTCTAAATGCAATTCAAGAAGGGTGACATTTTGTTCAAGGTGGGTGATCAAGAATCCTTTTTGAATTGCCAATTCAGATTTTAATCTTGCCTGTTCTTTAGTGTTTAGGTTTTCAGTGTCTTTAAGGGATAGAGCTAGGAGGCTAGCTTTGTGAATCATTTGGGCGCTGACGGGATCTGTGAGAAATTTGCTTGAAGAACTGATTTCAAAATTGGGATCATCGAATTGTTTAATGATGAATTGCTGTTGGATGATCTGTAGCTCTGTAGCATGAAGTTGTTTGTTATATTCGACAAGGATCTCTTTCGCTGCTTCGAGACTCATCCATTGGAAATCAATTGGAGGGGTAATTTTATTCTGTAAAGCTAACTGTAAAAATTCGGTATATTGTTTTAGTTCTCTCAGTTCCTTGAGAAGGTTCTCTATCGACGGAGTATTAGAAATGAGTATGAGTTTGCCGTAGTCGTTTATATCGTCGGCATCGATGTGTTCTAGGCGTTTGATATCCAGATTATTCGAATTAATTTTTGATTCTAACTTGGCCTGGGTATTGCTAAGGAATTCCATCGCATTGTTTGAGGAGGGAAAGCCTGTGAGAAAAAGGTCTGAAGAAAATGTTTTAGCACATTGATACATATCATTTTTCAGTTCATTTTCAATTTCGCTCCTTCTTTTTCCTAGATAGGCAATTTGTTCATCGTTGATTAGTTTATGCTCATTTTTAATGTAGTTGGTGTACAGGTTCATTAAACTCATGACAAGACTCGCTGCTTGACGACGATCAGGGTCTTTATAAAAAACATTGATAATGTGTTTGTCTGTAGCATTTGTCTTTATAGTAAAATCATTCTGGACCCTTTTTATAGCTTCCTGGGTCGGGATAATGGTCATGGTGTAATTTTTTCTCGAATGATAGTTGGGCTGTGGATTCGTCAACGTCATCGAAAGGGCGTCACACTTAAATGGAGTGTTAAAAGTCCCTTGGCCAATGGGATGATTATTGTGATCAAATAGAGAATATGTATCTTTTGAATCGACTTTTAATCGCAACGAAATGGGGGATTCTCCGTTATAGTGCACATCTTGAGCTGTTAGCTTCTGAGGAGGATCAGAAAAAATAGGGGTTTTTTTATCTGTAAACAGAGCGTATTCTACACGTAGGTTGTCTACAATAGTACCCAAAAGAGGAAAGGGAAATCTAATTGTATTCTCAGCGATGTTTACTTGAAGTCCATTTTTTTTGACAAGGGCTTCTGCAAGCACTTTCGATTTCATCACAGTGAGTCCGCTGCTATTCGAGTCGGCCCCTACACTAGTAAGTAAAGCTGATAATGGGTTATTGATCCCGGAATTGTTTTTTCCCCTCTCCCTAAAACTCCCTTCAGCTTGATACTTGATCGGTCTGGTTGCGCTATAGAAAAATCCACATAGTCCGACGATAAGGGAAAAAACTCCAATTCTAAGGCGATTCTTTTTTAAAATGCGCCACAGATCGTTAAGGCTAAGTAAGAAATCCTCTTTTTCAACCATAAGTATCATCCATTGTTAATCTCCTGTTATTGAATAAGCACCCCAACCAGCTTGAAATGCTTGGGCGCTTGGTAACAGCTGGCTAATGAATCGGTTCCATTCGGTAATTGGGGTTGCAGAGACGTAAACGGTATCTCCTGGCATTAGTAACAGGCTGTCGTTGGGGAGGTGAATGATATGTTCCCATGCCAAGACATAAATTTTCGGAGATTGCAAGTTGCCGCGAATGACTTGGATGTGTCGTTTATCCCCAGTGAAGGGGATCCCCCCTGCGTGGACAATAGCTTCTCGTAATGACATGAAGCCATAGGGAAGATGAACAGGTTTTGGGGCATTCACCTCGCCCATAATCATCACACTGCTGTCGAATTTGCTTGCGATGAATATTTTATCTCCTCCACGCATGACGATATTTTGACACATATCGCCTTCGTTGATGAGTTTGTAAAGATCGACAGCTAATGGGCAGCCATCGCGAATGACGTAGCTCATAAAAAGATTGGCATCGAAGGGGATATGGGCATTGGCCATCACCTCATAAAGGCGAATTTTTCCATTAACGGGCACAGAGGCTTGCGCTACCATCCCGGTCAATTCTACTCGACGTCGGAGGCGATCTTTGTAGGTGATAAAAATTTCGATATCTTGAATTTGTTCTCTAAATCGATTTTGCACTTTCGTGCGAGCCTCTTCCAAAGTCAGGCCCGCAACTTCAATAGATTCGATGTCTGGAATGTCTATTTGTCCATTTAAAACTCTAAATCCTCCAACAGCGTTATTGATGAATTGGAAGGAATCCATCATATCTTTTCTTTTGGGGTGGTAGACGAAAATATTGAGGATGTCATCTTCCGTAATGGAATCTTGATATTCATCCATGGCATCGGAGGGAACTTCTTGAACCTCTATTCCTTCCATTTCAAGGATAGAGAATTTCCCTTGACGTATCGTATAAGAGTCTGTGACAAATTCATCGGCGCCCATGACATCATAATTATAGCATGAACGAGAGCAAGAAATGCATAGAAGTAAGATGGTAGCACATAACAAACGCCTCATCGATAAGTAAGCTTCATTTACAAGATTCCAAATATATTCGGCGCGTGCCTTTCGGCGATCTTTTTTGTCGACGATTGCACTGCTGATACAATTTTCCATATCGATTTCTTTTCCAAACGAGAGGTGAACAGGCGTCGAATGAGCATGTCTTTTTTCCCCAAGATCTTTTTCAATGCTATTAGGAGGTGGAAAAAGGTGGTAGGAATCAAGAGTTAATGGGTAAAAGTGAGTCCGATGTTGACATTGCTCAGCAATCAATCTGAACA
>JABDDS010000082.1 GCA_013287465.1 Chlamydiota bacterium
GATAAAAATTTTCTATCCTGCCGGCGAAGCCGATCCTGCTTATCCTGTTATTTTTTATCTTAGGAACTGGTTAAGCGTTATCAGAAGGCTGACCACCACGCCTTTGTTGCTGCTGCTGACGTCCCCCTTGGTTTTGTCCACCTTCATCACCACGCTGACGTTCTTTATCGGAACCGCTTTGTTGGCTTTCTGCTGCAACAGACACCTGAGCCTTTGTTGTCGTGATAAGCGTTTCTACAGCATACCCTTTCTCTTCCAAAGCCCTTTTCAGTGTTCCTTGATTGAGATCTATCATTCGTTTTGCATTTTCTGTCAAATTCTGGAAAGAGATGCTCAGTCCTCCATCAGCCGCTGTTTTAACCGTAAGTTCAGCCCCTTGGAATCCCGATGGGTTACCTAAAGTAATTTTAGTCTCTGTTCCGGTATCTGTAGCAACCTGCTCAACTTTAGTGACCAATGCGTTGATGATTTCTTGAATATCTGTTGTTCGAACGACTGTAGAATCAGCACGCATGCTAGTATTAGAAACTCCTTGTACATTCATTGGAGTTACATATCCAGTTGTCGATCGAGCCTCTTCCGACTCGCGAGTCCCTTTTGTTTTGTCCTCTTTTTTACTACCAAGAACCCCACCAATTTTTTCTCCGTCACCTTTGATTTTCATCTTATTATCATCGCGTCCTTCAATTGCTGCACGCTTTGGTCCTTCATCTTTAACACCTCTTGCTGTGGCGAGTTCATCTTCCGAAGGCACTGACTCTTCTGATTCATTAACCTCTTTTTTAGCTAAGATTGGGGCAGCGGGATTGGTCGATCCTGGTTTAACAGGTTTTGCTCCGGTCATTTCTTTCGATAGGGAGGTTTCGGGGGCTTTCTTAGTTATTTTTTCTCCCGATAATTCCCCTAGTTTTTTTTCGCCCTTTACAGGAGCCTGTGGTCCCTGTTTAGAGATTTTTTCACCAGGTTGTTTCTGTACTTTATTTGCGTCTTCGGCAGAGAATTCTGTTGTTTCTTCAGGTGTGTTTTGTTCCAAAACCTCTCCTGCTCCGCTGTCTCCCTCTTCTGTCGTGGTAAAAAGCTCGACATCATCGTCTTCGTTGCCCTTTCTCTTTGTTTCAGAAGATTTACCTCCATCGGTGCTTTTGCTCTTACCTTTCTCCATTATCTTAGAAAAGCTTTTATCTCCGCTGGGCCTCTGGGTTGAACGTGGTCCGCTGCTGCCTGTTGAAGAAGCCCCTTGGCTTCCACCTACTCCAGCTGGTTTAAAACTTGGTGACGACATATTACTTGGTGTTAAGCTCATCACATACCTCTCTTTCTTTTTGTTTGGTTGGCAGTAAACGTTGTTGCTCCCAACTCATCCTGTTCAATACCTTCTAAACGCTCAATCTCTTTACGGGCCTCACGGGTCCAATCTTTTTCATGAGCGACAAATTTATCTACATCCTGTCTTTTTTGTCTTAGGTCTTCTTTAGCAACTTCAAGATTTTTTTCCGCTGCTTCGACCTTTTTCTTCTGCTCGACGACCTTTTTTTCTTCTGCGGCAAGCTGTTCTTTAACAACTTTTAAATAAGCTTTCATCTGCTGCATTTTGGGGCTACTCATGCCAGAGTCTAAGGTCTCTCGTATCTGTGTCAGCTTATCTTCATAATGCTGCTTAACTTTATCCCGTTCATCCTCTTTTTGCTTTAATATTTTATTTTCTTTTTCTAGAGCTTCTAATTTTTCTTTAACGACTTTTTCAGCCTCAGAAACTCTCCGTTCTTTAACTTCTAACACCTGCTTAAGTGGATATTTAGGGTTAGTCATAGAGGTCCATTATTTAAAGAGTGCCTTTAATTGCAATAGGCATTCCTGCATCGAACATTTTTCATCAACAGCCTGTTTCAGGAACTTATTCACTTTATCGATATTATCGATAGCAAAGTCAGCCGCTTTATCCGTACCCCGTTTATATTCGCCAATTTTAACTAAGAGTTCGTTTTTCTTATAAACAGCCAGCACCTCTCGCAGCTTACTGATCAGCAGGAGCTGTTCTTTAGACACAATCGATGGCATCACGCGGCTAACAGAGCCTAAAACATCAATAGCGGGGTAATGAAACTGGCGTGCTAATTCATTAGAAAGGATGATGTGACCGTCCAAAATGGAACGCACCTCATCAGCCACGGGTTCATTCATATCATCGCCAGCGACTAAGATTGTGTAAAAAGCAGTGATCGAACCCTTGTCTGAATTTCCTGAACGCTCTAATAGTTTTGGCAAAGTCGAAAAAACTGAAGGAGTATATCCAGCACGCGCAGGGGGCTCCCCTGCAGCAAGTCCCACTTCCCTAAGGGCACGAGCAAAACGGGTGACTGAATCCATCATCAAAATCACTGATTTCCCTTGATCACGGAAATACTCTGCAATAGCAGTTCCCACGTAAGCTGCGTTAAGTCGCAATTGGGAAGACTGGTCTGATGTCGATACGATAAGGACAGAACGTTTAAGCCCTTCAACACCTAAATCGGCCTCAATAAAATCGCGCAGTTCTCGTCCCCGTTCCCCAACTAAGCAAATCACATTGACATCAGCGACGGCATTACGAGCAATCATTCCCATCAAGGTTGATTTACCACCCCCAGCAGCCGCAAAGATACCAATACGTTGACCAAGTCCTGTTGTCAACACCCCATCGATAGCGCGAATTCCGACTGATATAGGAGTTTGAACGCGTTTTCTTTTTAACGGATCAGGAGGAGATTGAAGGACTGGATATGTTTCTGTGCACTCTAAAGGCCCTTTTGTCGCTTCGTCAAGCGGATTGCCCAATCCATCGAGGATGCGACCCAAGAGCTGCGGACCGACCTTAATATGCAAAGGAAGATGGGTGGGGATCACTTCAGATGAAGGCCCAATGCCAGTCATCTCTCCCAAAGGGGAGAGAAAGACTTCATCGCGCGTGAAACCTACAACTTCGGTGAGTAGCGGTGTTCCGCTTCGTTTGACAAGGCAAATTTCCCCAATTTTGACATTGGGAACAATCGCTTTGATCAACATCCCCACGATTTCTGTGATTCGTCCATTGACGACGGTAAGTTCCAGCTCATCTAACTTGCCAATCAAACTATCAAGTGGATTGTCTATATTGTCGTCCATAGGAGACTACTCCTAGTCCTTTTAACCTTAAATAGGTTAAACTTGAACTTGCATCACTGTTTTTATTGATTCGAGAGCCTTATTTAAAGCTGAAGAGAAAAACTCCAGCTGTACGCTCACCGTTGACATACTCATTTGTATGCGGAACATATCTGCAGCAGAGATAGAATCCCCTAAGCCCGCAACTTTCTCAGATAATCCACTCATTTGCCCTTGAGCGTTTGTTAAGTAACCAAGGAAACGTTCAATTGGGTTATCGGTTTGAACATTCAATTGAGAAGGAGAGGAGTATTCGACGCCGGCCTTAGACATCGCAGCCTGAAGGCTTTCATCTAAGTGGTGTAGTTTATTCTCGAGAATCTTCTGAGTTCCACCTGAAAGTTCCAAATGAGGAGTCGACAACTTCTGCTTAAGGTCATTCATCTGGCTCATGATCTCTTTCGACTGCTGAGCAAGCGTTTCCGGGGATGCCGCCGCGTTATTCACTTTAGAATTGAGATTGCGCATCTCATCCATTAGCGAAGCCCCTTCTGTCTTTGCAACTTTTTGAGTTTCGATCGCCTGGGTACTTTTATCCACAGGCTTAACTAAAGAATCAAATTTCTCTTTATTTGGCGCCACGCGTTCTACAGGTTCTGTTTGCTCTGTTTTGGAAACGCCTTTGGCACCTTCTGTGCTTGAAATTTTCTCGATTTTGTCTTCGGGATTTGGATTAGCCATAATATTGCCCTCACAAAAATAGATTACTTATTATTAATTATATATTGCCTCGTATCAATCACTCAGAGGCAGGAACTGCAAATGGGCGATCTTTTTTTCTAATATCCTTCTTTATCCACTGTAGGGATACCTCACCCAATTTTTTTATCTCCGGATCTTCCGTCTTAGCTAGAGCCTGGTTGATCATGGTCTCCCCCTCTTTTTTATCTGGGTTTGCCAATGATAAACTAATTCCCAAGAAAACTTGGGCTAGATAGTTACTGGGATCTTGATCCACAACTTCTCGAAAAATCTTCGTTGACTCCTTCAATTCCAACTTATTGAGCGCGATATAGCCAAGTCCAATCTTTGGAGCCGTACTGTCTGGTGCTATTGCCTGAGCAGCTAGAAAAAGTCGGCTTGCACTGATCTCATCGAGTTGTTTGACAGCGACAAAGCCAGCCTCAAGCAACAGGGAGAGATCTTGTCTGAATTCCTGCATCTCATCACTACTATCGTCTAAGGCAACTTCTTCTTTCTTATCGGATAGAGCTATATCTTCTTTATTCGAAACGGCGTCATCACTCATCATAGGGAACCTCTACGTGGCGAGAAAACTGTGCAATTTTCCCTCAATTGATCGAAGAAAAATCCACCGGCTACAAACAAAGCAGCCGATGAATTCATAAAACGCTTACTTAATGTTACGAGCCATTGACCCAAGCGATTGGTTAGAAGCAGAAGCCACAGAAGTCGCCATCTCAGAGATCTGAGTCAATTTGTTCATCGCCATCTGCATCCCAAACATCTTGCTGATATCCACGTTGTCCGGATCGTTTCGCATTTGCCCAAGCAGTTCAGCAACATTAGTTGTCGCAGAATTAATGAACGTAAGTAAATCTTTCAAAGGGAGCTTATCCTGTGATGGTATCCCTGCATTTGCGTTGTTATTCATTGTATTATCCTCCAATAATGATTAAAAAAACACCCTATAAGCTTAGGAGGGGATTCATACTGGAAATTTCATTTCCTGAATCCACATTCAAAATGTGGACCGTTTCTGAATCTCATGATGCTTACATTAAAAAAAAGCCAATTGCTGGACTGCTGAAAAACCTAGTTATCAGAAACGCTCCTCTCTTGCCTGCAGCGACGCTAGGCAAAGTTAAGGAACAATAACAAGAATCTACTCTCAGCAGTCCAGTAAAATGCTCTTTCACACTATATCACTTCACCGGAAAGCGCGCCATCACTTTTAACAACGAGGCATACCCATGTAAAATTGCCTCGTACTTTCCAAAATTGTCGGAGTTGCTGCCCCCCCTCAATCTTTCCTTGATTCTTTGTACGCGCAACTCTATTTTTTTTTTAATATTCTTGTGGTTCTGTGCCACTTTAAGTTCTTTTTCGAGCTCGAACACAAATTCTGGTGCTTTCGCTTTTTTCTTACTCGGACTCTCCAACCCAAACATCGCCCACCTCGCTCATCTGCCCTTGTTCTCTCGACATCTACCCTTTCCTTTATTTTAACTCTTATATAATTATTATTGCAAGTTTTTGCTAATTTTTATTTTTCTCCATCCATAGGATCAGACGTCCTATTCCTCTTTAATTTAATTCTAACATGCTCAGCAAAATTGCACAAGGAATTTTTTAACTCTTCTTGTGTCTCTATGTCTAATTATTGATCTGATTCAAATGATTGATATAGCTTAGAAAACGCAATATAGGTTTTAAACGCAAAGACGCAAAGGCACAAAGGAAAACACCTTCGGCCAACTCGGTAACAGCTAAGCCGAAGGTTGCCCCCTTTGTGCCTTTGCGTCTTTGCGTTTAAAACCTATGCGCTCAAATGAGGACAGAATTAATATTTTTAAAATATAATTATACAAATAACTAAAAACCAACATTATAAAATCAAATACAAACAACCAAATAAAATTAAACTTACTTTTCATTGATCGATAATAAAATATTATAATATAATATAAATATAAGTTAATTTTAATTGAGTCTGTATATTTTTATTATGAGGTGATTTATGTCAGTAAAAAGTAATTATGATAGACAATTTGATGCGCCAAAATATAATGAATTAGACATTGGCATAAGAAATAATTTAAAATACAATAATCTACATATTGATGAAAAGAAGGCTATTTGTGAAGCCAAGGGTACGCTCAAGCTCACCGTTTATAACAAAACAGAAGGTTGTGAGAAAAACGTAAATATTAAAGTTTATTTTCACAATGGTTTTGACAGCAAAGGGAAAGCTTTACAAGGAGACATTATTAAAAAAAAAGTGTGGGAAACTCTAAATTTAATCATGTCCGGTGGTCTATCAGTAGATAAATCATTCGAGGAAAAACTGGAGAAAATGGAAGCGATAGACATTTTCTACGACTCCAAAACAGATACAGTAACAACAGAACAAACATTAAAGAGTGTCAAATCGCCTAAATTAAAAACTGCGCATAAAGCAAAAGAGGCTGCATCTGCCGCGGCTGTTGTTCAGTCTAAACGCGAGGCAGCAAAACCTGTACCACCACCACCTCCACCACGGACTTCTACCCCAACACCTCCATCCTCATCCGCATCTATGCCTTCATCCGCATCTTCTTCGCCAGCCTTGACATCTTCAGATTCAGAAGACACAGAACTTTTTGAACCCACTGAAGTAGAAGTTCTTGCGACAGCTGCTCCAGCACAAACTCCTGAAGTGCAAGTTGAGCCACAAACAATGAAGCATGTAAAGCAACCTAAAGTGCTTGAACCATATGATACTAATAGGTTTGAATATGGTGCGCTAAAACGCATTCACGAAAGAGGCGCCGAAGGAGCGTCTGGTCTAGGCGTTGCTCCAAAATTAAAGAAAGTAGAGAGAAATGTAGAAAGAGTCGTCCTCCAGCCATACTCTCTGGCCCTGCAAAAACCAGGAAAGATTGATGTTAACGTTAGGGTATTTGAAGCCTTACAGCTATTAAGAGGACTACATAACACCCACAGAAGCGATATTGTTCATGGTAATATTAAAATAGATGATATCAAACATGAGAAATCTAGTAACGATCGAGTCGACTTCATATACTTGGACAATTTTGGTGGAGCCACCGATTTTTCAAGGACAATTCCTGGAAAAGAACTACCAGCAGGTGCTAACTTCGACAAAGGAGTCTCAAAAGACATCCATGATTTAGGGCTCGTTTTCCAAGAGATGTTTAAATCTGCAGGTAAAGAACTGCCATCAGAAGTCAGAGAAGTCATCGCTCAGATGGTAAAAAATCCTCCTACTATTACAGTTAATAAAGCGGGAAGAGCTTTGCAAGACTATTTACAAGGGGCAGATCCAGAATTGATACAGCTATTCAGAGACATCAACTCCTAATCTCCACTTTCGGGCCCGGGCTCGGGCTCGGGTTCGAAAAAAATAGGGTGTGATTGAAAGTTGTACATTGGCAATTCTTTCAAAGCAACTTGG
>JABDDS010000083.1 GCA_013287465.1 Chlamydiota bacterium
ACGATATTTGGGACGACCAAGACGCTGCGCTTATCCCCTGTTTTGTACATGATCGAGTTTCTCCCTTCTGTTAAGGGAGTAGTGAATATATTTATTTTCTCATAAGGATGCTCAGGGGAAGAAATCATGAATATTTTCCTTTTTATAGTTAAAAGAGTTTTTTGTCAGAAATCTTTTGGAAGCGTTGTTTTTCTGCCCAGCTAAGGGAATTTTCTCCCTCTTTGGAGATTTTTTCTAGCATCGCGTCAACGAAAGCATCATCGCTCATTTGCTCGGTATTTCCGTTTATGTTTTTTTGTTTGATAGGCTGTATTCGCAGCCAGTTGGGTAGATAGTTGCTTAAATGCAAACTCTTGGCTGTTATCCAACGATCAAAACGCTGCGTGTATGGAAAGGGACTATGCCATCCCATGAAACATGCTGCGTATAGATAACCTGTAGCGATGGCTGAGAGGGAGAGAGTAAAGCTGGGGAGGTTTTGTTGAAATAGTTTGAATAGTAAGATTAAAGAGACGCTGGTAACGACGAACCACTTGATTTTAACGGGAATAAGGAAAAAGAGTAAAATATCGATTTCCGGAAGCGCCATTCCCCAAATGATAAAAAATGTGAGTAATGGGGCTGTGAGTCCTGTAAGAACGATATAATGATCATAAGACAAAGGCATCGTTAACAGCGCTATTATGCCGGATAGGGCCCCGCTAATCAAGTAAAGGGGGAGGAAAAATCGTTCTTCAATAACTTCTAAGACGGCAGCACCGAGGACCCAGAGGATGTAAATGCTAAAAAAAAGAGAAGTTAGATAGGGGAGTGATAGGGGATCTGAATGGTTTTCTACAAAAAGATAAGTGATTGGTTGCCAAAGATATCCTTTTTTCATGCCACTCCAATAAAGACAGAAAAGATCTTGAGGTCCGGGATGTAATTCAAAGAAATCAAATAGTATTTGAATCGTTGCGGAAAGCAATGCCACGACGCATGTAATAACCATTAAGTACCAGACTATTTTCGGAGTTGTTTTTGGCCCTAAGGAGAATTCTGAGAGTATATTCATCTAAGTGGTTCCTTTTGGTGTTATGTCCTTTCGTTCTTTATAAGTTGACGACGTATTAAAATGCAAAATTTAAATATAGTGTTTGATGCAAATGTAGTGCTAAGTAAAATTCTCTTGTTTTTTAAGTGAGAGAACAGTATCCTTGGCTTTTTGATTAATACTTTGTCGGAGCAAACCAATGAAAAAAAACATTCATCCAAAATATCAACAAGTGCTATTTGTCGATTCTGCAACAGGTCATAAATTTGTTTGTGGTTCAACATTGCAACCTCAAGCAACAGAAACTTTTAATGGCGTTGAATACCCAGTTTACCGCGTTTCTACATCTTCTGCTTCTCACCCGTTTTTTACAGGAAGTAAGCAGCTCGTCGATGCTGAAGGACGTGTTGATAAATTCAAAAAACGTTATGCACAAAAACCTGCACAAGGTAGTGCTGATGAGGAGAAAGGAGATTCTAAGCAAGAACCTAAAGAAGATCCTAAAGCTAAAGCAGCCAAAAAAAACGCTAAGAAATAATCATTGTCTTGTTTGGGACTGATTCATCCTTTTCGGGCCCGAGCCTGCGTTCGCAGGCATGGTCCATACGTCTTTCTAGGTTCCACTGCTTTTTAAATTAACGCAGAGGCGCAGGAGGCAGGGAGGGACAGAGAAATAAACTGAGGGAAAAAACTTATATTCTTTGTTTTTCTCTGTGTTCTCTGTGCCTCTGTGTTTCTATCCTTATGAAACACAGAGGCACAGAGAACACAGAGAAAAGAGAAATGAAATATAGGGGGTATCGAGTCAGACTTAATGTAAATTGGTAAATTATGGAACAAAAAATCCAGTCTTTCCTTTCTCGTCTATCCGAGTTAGAGTCTGTTCTTGGTCATCCAGAAGTCTTTAGTGATCAAAAAAAATATCGGGCATTCACACAAGAGCATGCTTATCTTTCTGAGGTCTGTTCTGTCTGGAATCAATTAGAACTAGCCAAAAAGCAACTTCAAGATAACAAAGAAATGTTATCGACTGAAAAAGACCCTGAATTTGCTGAAGCGTTGCGTGAAGATAATCAGCAGTTGGAAAGTTCTATTGTAGAACTTCAGACAAATTTGGAACGTCTACTCGTCCCTCCAGACCCGAATGACAACCGTAATACAATTATAGAACTTCGCGCAGGAACCGGCGGTGATGAGGCTGCTCTTTTTGTTGGCGATTGCGTCAGAATGTATAAACTCTACGCAGATCAGATGAAATGGAATTATGATTTGCTTTCCTGTACTCCTTCTGAAATTGGTGGATTTAAGGAATATGTGATGGTCCTTTCAGGACCTAATGTCCACCGTTTTTTGCAGTATGAAGCGGGAACTCATCGCGTTCAGCGAGTACCTGAGACCGAAGCGCAGGGGAGGGTGCACACTTCTGCAATCACTGTTGCTGTGCTTCTAGAACCCGATGAAGATGCCGATTTTGAAATCGATGAAAAAGACCTACGCGTCGATACCTACCGTTCCTCTGGTGCTGGTGGACAGCACGTTAACACAACTGACAGTGCAGTCCGTTTAACACACATTCCTACGGGTGTTGTCGTGTACTGTCAACAGGAGCGCAGCCAGCATAAAAATAAAGAAAAAGCAATGCGCCTTCTTAAGGCTAAAATTGTGGAAACCGAGCTAGAAAAGAAGAATGCTGCTATTGCTAGCACAAGGGCTCAGCAGGTGGGGAGTGGCGATCGTTCCGAGCGTATTCGGACATATAATTTTCCGCAAAATCGCCTGACAGACCACAGAATCAATCTGACGAAATACAACTTAGATCGCGTTATGGATGGCGACCTCGAGGATTTTTCCCTGGCTCTTGTGTCTCACTTCCATCAGGAAAAGCTGCAGAGTCCCTCGTAATATGTATACCGTACTTGAAATCCTCAATTTGACTAAAGAATATTTAGAAAAAATGAAGGTGCCACGCCCCAGAAAAGAGGCAGAAGAGATTATAGGAGAGGCTCTGGGCATTGGAAGGATGGGGGTATATTTAGATTTTGAACGCCCTTTAGTTGAATCTGAATTGGAATTATGCCGCTCATGGGTGATGAGACGTTCTAAAAGAGAGCCTCTACAGTATATCTTCGGGAAGGTGAAATTCTTTGATTGCGATATTAAAGTCACCCCAGACGTTTTAATCCCTCGTCAAGAGACAGAAATTTTAGTCGATAAAATTGCTAAAGCATTAGCAAAAATGGAATTAAAAGAAAAAATTTTGTGGGACGTTTGCTGCGGATCAGGTTGTATAGGAATTTCATTAAAAAAACGATTTCCTGAATTGAAGGTCATTTTATCTGATATTTCCCCAGCTGCGATTGAGATTTCTATAGCAAATGCTAAAATGAATGGGGTCGAAATCGAGTGTTTGAATGGCGACTTACTAAAGCCGTTTGCAGGAAAAAAAGCAGATTTCGTCGTTTGCAATCCACCTTATGTCACAGAGGAAGAGCTGGCTAGTCTCGATGATGAAGTGCGTCTTCATGAACCAAAACTTGCACTGCTAGCGAGGGAATCGGGTCTGGAGTTTTATGCCCGTTTGGCAACGGAATTACCTGCAATGCTCAATCCGAAAGGTAGAGTGTGGTTAGAGATCGGCACCGGACAAAAAACGGCGGTTCAGAAACTTTTTTGTGATCCAAAATGGAGCTCTTCGCAGGTGGAATCGGACTGGGCAGGACACGATCGATTCTTTTCTCTTGAAATGGAATGATTTTTAAATTATCATACCCTCAATAAATTGACTATGGGTGTTTATGCTCGGGGCCTTATCAGAAAAAATGCAGGGACTGTTCTCCAAATTATCGGGGAAGAGAACGCTTTCGGATGCGAATATTTCCGAAGCTGTCAGCGAAGTGCGCCTGGCTCTGCTTGAAGCTGATGTGAATTATAGCGTTGCTAAGACGTTTATTAAACGGGTTCAAGCATTGGCGATCGGCGATGCTGTCATTAAATCGGTCACTCCTGGTCAACAGTTTATTAAAATTGTTCATGACGAGCTTGTTGCGTTGATGGGAGGAGCTGAGGCAGGATTGAATCTTTCAGGTTCTAAGCCGGCTGTAGTGATGATGTGTGGCCTTCAAGGAGCTGGAAAAACAACCCAATGTGCAAAATTGGCGAAATACTTAAAGAAAAAAGGGGAGTGCCGCAACCCTCTTTTAGCAGCTTGTGATCTTCAGCGCCCTGCGGCGGTAGAACAGTTAAAGGCTTTAGGAAATCAGATCAACGTTCCTGTCTTTGTTTTACCAGGAGAAAATGACCCTGTAAAGGTTGCGAAAGAAGCTCTTGCTTTAGCGGTTAAAAATGGTCATGATGTTCTCATCGTCGATACTGCAGGACGTCTCCATATCGATGAAGAGCTGATGGAGCAACTAGAGAGGGTTAAAGCTGTTTTAAAACCGGCAGAAGTGCTGTTTGTTGCTAATGCAACGACAGGACAAGATGCTGTGAATACAGCGGCAGAGTTCCATAAACGAGTGGCAATTACAGGATCGATCCTCACAATGCTTGATGGCAATGTGAGAGGGGGTGCTGCAATTTCGATTCGCGAAGTCACTGGTCAACCGTTGAAGTTCGAGGGCGTTGGAGAAAAAATTGACGATCTCCAACCTTTTAGTCCAGCTTCGATGGCCGATCGTATCCTCGGTATGGGGGATACAATTAACCTGGTAAGGAAGGCGCAAGAACATATCGATGAGGATGAGGCAGAACGGCTGGAGAAAAAAATTCGGTCTGCGACCTTCACCTATGAAGATTATTTGTCCCAGATTCAAATGGTTAAGAAAATGGGATCATTAAAAGGTCTGCTGGGCATGTTGCCGGGGATGAATTCTCTAAAAGCAGCAGACGTTGATGAGAAAGATTTTTTTAAAGTCGAGGCAATCATCCAGTCTATGACCCCTGATGAACGTTCGGAGAAATGCGAACTCATCGTGCCTCGACGTCGACGGATCGCTAGTGGTAGCGGGACGTCAATGGATGATATTAATAAGCTGGTTAAATCGTTTAAACAGGCTAAGCAATTTTTTAAAAATATGCCGAACATGAAACAACTCGAAAAGATGATGGGAGGATCCCTATGGCGTTAAAAATTAGATTGCGACAACAAGGTCGCAACAACAGGCCTTTCTACCGCGTCGTGCTCACTGATGCACGTGCCCCTCGCGATGGAAAGTACCTAGAAGCTCTCGGCTGGTATAATCCGTTCGAGAAAGAAATTGATAAGTTGCTTTCGATCAATTCAGAGCGAATTCAACATTGGTTAGGTTTGGGTGCAGAGCTTTCTGAAAGCGTTGAGAGCTTGGTGGCGAAAGTCAATCCAAGCATCCTTCGTACACAAACGGCTAAAATACTTGCTCATAAAGCAAAAGCCGCAGTGAAGAGAAAAGCTCGCAGTAAAACTGTTGCATCATCCTAAGAAGTGGCAGTTCGATGAAACTGGATATTTTATCTCTGTTTCCAGGCTATTTTAAAGGCCCTTTTGATGAAAGCATCATTGGCCAGGCTAGGAAAAAAGGGATTCTTGATATCCAGTTGATTGATATAAGGGATTTTGCTGATAATCGCCATCGGCGGGTCGATGACCGCCCTTTTGGGGGTGGACCAGGAATGGTCATGATGCCCGAACCGGTGACAAAGGCAATACGGAGTGTAAGAAAAACGGGTTCTCGCGTTATTTACCTGTCGCCACAAGGCCCCCTTCTTACACCAGCCAAATGCCGTGAGTTAGCAAGCTGTGAGCATTTGGTTTTGTTGTGTGGTCATTATGAAGGGGTTGATGAGCGAGCTTTAGAGCGCGACGTCGACGAAAGCATTAGCATTGGCGATTATGTCCTTACAAATGGATGTTTGCCGGCAATAGTCCTCGTCGATGCGGTCATTCGCTTTATCCCTGGGTTGTTAGGCCATGAATCAGCAGCAGATGAAGATTCGTTTGAAGAGGGATTGAATGGACTGTTTGAGTGGCCTCAATATACCCGCCCGAGAATCTTTGAAGGTAAACCAGTGCCGGAAGTACTGTTGAGTGGCGATCACGAGAAAATTGCCGAATGGCGCGCGACAGAATCGCAGTTGAGAACAGGCGACGTACGTCCGGATTTATTAGAAAAAAAACGAGGAGAATAGTGAGATGAGCAAATTAGCAATCATTCAGAAGCTGGAGAAAAGACAGCTTAAAAAAGAAATCACATCTTTCAATATCGGAGATACTATCCGTGTCCATACACGTATTATTGAAGGTGAGAAAGAGCGTATCCAGGTGTTCACAGGCACAGTCATCGCCCGCAAAGGAAGTGGATTGTCCGAGACGTTTTCAATGCACCGTGTTGCCTACGGAGAAGGGATGGAGCGAGTCTTTTTGCTTCATAGTCCACGTATCGCAAAAATTGAATTGATCAAAGAAGGGGATGTCCGCAGAAGTAAACTTTACTATCTACGTGGTAGCTCAGGTAAAGCCTCTAAAGTTAAAGCGCTTATCGGTCGTCGCTCTAAGAAAAAAGAGGCTGAAGCCACTGTTGTTGTCGATGAAGCACCGGCGCCCGAAAACACAGATGTCGATACAACTTCTACCACAGAATAGAGCTTCTTTGTGCATCCACAAGAACATGTGATTTATGAAGAAAAAGCTCGTTCTCGTGGAGCTCAACTAATTGCAGGAGTTGATGAGGCAGGGCGTGGTCCCTTAGCGGGACCAGTCGTCGCTGCCGTCTGCATTATCCCAAAAGGTCTTTTCTTTCCAGGTATTAATGACAGTAAGAAGCTTACGGTGCTTCAACGCGAGAAGTTTTTTGCTGAAATTAGTCTTCATCCCGACGTTGTTTATAGTGTTGGGCTGAGTTCTCCTGAGGAAATTGATCAGATCAATATTTATCAAGCAACGATTCTCGCCATGCAGCGGGCCGTTGATGGAATGCCTACCAAGCCTGACTATTTGCTTGTTGACGGACTGCTTCTCCCTCATCTGATTCCTTCAGAAAAAATCATTAAAGGAGATTCTCTATCTCAGTCGATAGCAGCAGCTTCTGTGTTGGCTAAAGTCACTCGTGACCGCCTTATGTTTGAATACGACCAACGCTGGCCTCAATATGGCTTTAAGCAGCACAAAGGGTATGGCACTAAACAGCATCTATCGGCGA
>JABDDS010000084.1 GCA_013287465.1 Chlamydiota bacterium
TATACCCGGCTACTCTTTTATAAATAGGTTTTTTGGTAGGGATAAAAAGCCAAGGAACACAGAAAACCATAATGTTGTCAACCGTACGACGAGGGTTACGGCGACGGCGGCAGAAGCTGGAACATCATTAAGCATTAATAGTTGCAGCATTGTGAATTCTGCCCCGCCCAATCCTCCAGGGAGGAGTGTAATGCCTCCTATCACTAAAGAAAATCCATAGATGAATATCGCTGTCAGTAAGCTCACGTGATATCCAAGCACATAGAGAAAATAGTATAGAGCAAGGGCTTCTGATATCCAGGCGATGACACCGAGGGTAAGAGAAACTAAAAGGGCTTTTCCTCTGAAGCAGGCTCTAAAAGCAAAGATCATTTCCAAACAAAATTCTATTCCATGAGCAAAACGTTCTGGTAAGCGCCTTCTGGCAAAGGCTTCAAAAAATCGAATCCAAGAGTCTTTTTGCACGGCAAGAAGCAGGAAGCCATAGACCAGCGCGACAACGAGTAAGACAGGACGGGCTTGAGGATAGATCCATAGACCTGTGGAAGCCAATAATGAGACTGAAATCAAATCGGAAAGGCGTTCAGAAAAAAAGACTCCGAGGCTTTTGCGGAAAGGGACTCCATAATCTTTGACAAAGACCCCTCGAATAGCTTCTCCTGTCTTTCCTGGCGTTGTTGTCAATGAAAACCCAGACATATAGATGCGCCATCCCGAAAGAAAGGGGATGCGATATCCCAGGGTGGCGAGGAAGAAGAGCCACCGGAGGAAACGCAATCCAAAGTTGATCAAAGAAAGGACTAATGCTAGGCCGATTCCGAAGACGCCAACGCTTGTGACCGCTTCAACGACATTATTCCATCCTCCCCATAGGGTAAAGAGAAAGTATCCGATGATACTTAAAAAAATTGTAAATAAAACACTTTTGAAACGACGTCCGTTCAAAATGTGCTTTGCGTCTTTAATTTCTTCTACGTCCATTATAATATCCTATTAGCAGCCGCGGCAAAGCGGGAGATGATAGAGGCAACCGATTCTATCGCATTGACATGATCAGCGCTTTTACCTGCTTGCCAGTATTCTTTAGAGGAGTCGCCATAGAGGGAAGCCTTTTTAAATTGGCGTACAGCCCAGAAACCATACCACATGCGCATCCATTTCTTTGTCAAACGATACTTAAAAAGCCAACGTGCGATAGGTCCTATTTTTGTTCCGATCTTATCGACGTATGGGGTGCGAATCACGGATAGTGGAATTCCTGTCACCCGTTCTGTCAGGACGATGTCCTTTTCAGATGAGTGGACGATTGCTTCTTTATATGCCGATTTTTCACGGCATTCAGTAGTGGCGATGAATCGAGTTCCCATTTGCACTCCTGCATAGCCAATTTTTAGGGCGTTGACAAAATCATCTTCATTTCCTATTCCACCCGCACAGATGAGAGGTAGCCCTAAAGGACGTAACTGATCGAAAAGTTCCTGTCGGGATAGAGTTCCTGCATGGCCACCAGCGCGATTATTAACGCAAATGAATCCATCAATATTGTATTTTAGGGCTTTTTCAGCCCATCGTTTACTCGTTACGTCGTGATAAACAATGCCTCCGAGGGGCTTGACCATCTCGACGACCCATTTGGGTGAACCTAGGGAGGTGATGAAAAAACGACATCCTTCTTCTAATGCAATTTCAACACTTTGTTTCATTCTATTTTCGTAGATGCGGGAGGAACTTTCGACAATGACATTCATGCCGAAGGGTTTTTGAGTCAGTTTTTTAATCATTTGGAACCCTTCATGAAGGTAATATCCATGGACATAGACCATAGAAAGTGGTTGCACGACTCCGATGCCGCCGGCTTCGGAGACAGCGGCGATTAATTCTGGGTTGCTGCATGGGTACATGGGACCGCAAATAATTGGGCAGGAGATTCCTAATGTTTTTGTGAATATCGTTTCACATTTATTCTGTTTCATTCGAACTATCCTTTTGTTGGAAAAGGCGCATCCAGCGATCGGTATCGGATTCTAAAATGCGTTGAGGATGTACTTTATCTTTTTTCTTTGCCTTTTTCTTTACTGGGGCTTTCGGTTTTTTTTCTGTTTCAACAACCCTACTATTAAATTCTTCGAGGTAGGCACTGAAACATTCCTCCAATGAAGCTTGAGGATTTTTTAATGGGTTTTGAGTGACCGGTTCGGCTAAAGGTTGAATAGGCTTCACTCCGGGCTCATTCGGATGGGGTAATGCTCTAATTGTCCGATTTTTGAGTTTAAGCTGACGCAATTTATTTTTATAGCGTTTATTGAGCCAAGCGATAAATTCTTCTATTTTTTCCGTTCGAGCGGAGAGGCTGCGGCAACGGTCTGCTAAAAGTCTGTCGGAAGTGACTACGGTGTGCAGAGAAGGTTTAGAGGCGTGCTTAATTTCATCGACAATAAAATCATCTGCTGTTTCCCCTTCATCCGTAAAACAAATTTTCAGCGCATTAAAACGGGAGCGAGATCCTTCTTCGGGGTGATGATGAGAATCGAAAACCAAGGTGACATCTAGCCGAAGAAATCTCACCTTGGCTTCTAGGTCTATAATAAACGCTTCTCGTTCTTTGCGTAAATTGTCATTTGAACGTGAAGTGCGAAAGAGAAGATTATAGCCGTCTATATAGTAATGCATTACTTATCTAGATAGCTTTTGAGTCCTACCACTTTAAATTCTTCATCTCGAAACTTTAGTGTGTCCCCCTTTTTAAGGCCGAACATTGCCTCTGCAAATTTAGACTGTGAGGAGAGTATCCCCGCATCGACATCAGCATCCCATTGCCCCAAAATTGTATAGACAACACTCTTGTTATTTTTCAGGTCGAGAAGCTCGACGACGCTACCCACGCCTACCTCAAAAGTTGAAATCTGATCAGGAGAAATCAAACGAGCTTTTGCCAATTGGTCTGAGAGGGTTTTTAATTCACTTTGGAGGCGTGAGCGTTTCTCTAGGGCAAATTTATATTCAGAATTTTCACGCAGGTCTCCCAGGGCTCTTGCAGCTTCGATTTCACGGGCATTTTCGACGATTTCGACCGTTCCCACTTGACGTGCCCGCTCTTGTGTACGCAAATAACCAGCCTCTGTCGTCCAGATGACATCAGTATCTTGAAGTCCTCTACGAGGCTTTGCTGCCGCTAAGGAGGGGTGTACGACTTCGACTAAAGAACGCAATATTTTAATATCATGGTCTGAAAGAGTTCGGCACTTTGCCGTTAGCAACAAAAGCTCCTTGACAAACTCAAGAGAGGTCCCTTCAAGAAGAGCTCTGACAACTGCATAGCGTTTACCTGACATCAGCAGATACATTTTTTTAATGAGATCGCGGTATTCAGATTTTTGTTCAATTTTACTATAGAGGATGAAAAATGCCTCGAAGAAACGGTGTTGTCCCTCTTTATCGGAGAAAGGAAAATCTTCATTTCCTTTTGAAACGATTTTTTGGAAGAACCATACAAATAGTTCTGGATGCCTTTCGGGATGGACGAGCAACTTTTCTAATGCACTTATCAGGACAGCTTTTGTTTCGTCTTGATTGAGTTCCTTGACCACATAATCGCGCAATGCACCTTGGGAAACGCTGAAAAAGAAGGCGATAAAAAGTTCCACCCAATCGCTACGGCATTCGCGAATTAACCCCATCGCTCTTTTCTTGATTGCCAATATTTCGATTGTGTTGACGACTGTTTCAACATTTTGCAGTTCAATGATATAATTGGCAAGAAGTTGTCCTTCGATGGAGTGGGAAAAATAAGTATCTAAAATAATTAATGCCTGCAGTTCCTGGCTTGGAGTTGTTTTTTTACTCTTTAGCAGAGAAACTAGTTTTTCCAATAAGGGAGCTCTCACCTCTTCTTTTTTAAGAAGAGCGTGTTGATCACGCACGAAGTTATATGTCGTTTGGATGATTTCGTCTGCATCAGTTTTGCCTTCGATCGCGCGGTTAAGCTGTTCCTCGTGAGAGACCTCTTTTGTTCTAAGCTTGAATGCTCCCTTAGAACCCTCTGGACTCTCTATCATTGTATCTTTTTTAATTTTAGAACGTGCTGCTTGCCACCATTTGGTCCATTCCTCTTCAGGGATAATGGACCCGCATAATTCATCTTTTATCTCGAGGGCTGATTTAGGGCCCAACCCTTGCAAGAGCAGTTTAATGACCGCTACGGGATCTTCCTTTGCCTCTTTTTCTAAGAGGTCGGCATCGGCGAAACGACGGACTAAAAAGTGAGAGTTATCTAGAGGGATCAGAGTTTTAAACGCATTGACATAAGTCACATGCTTGCGGCCAGCTACATTTTCAAATTCGATAGCCAGCTGCTCTCTTACGGGTGAGACCTCCATGATCTCCCCCGTTCCCCAACCACCGCCGTGGAAAACGAATTTTCCCACCCCGATATGATCGAGAAGATCGTAGTTGAATAGAGCTCCCTGGAATTTATCTTTAGTACGCAGGCCCACCAAACGCAGTCTATCGTTGTATTCAAGTTGATGGCCGTATTTTTTATGGACCGCCTTAGTAGCGAGGTCCGCAAGTAGCGGAGTATTAGTCAGTTGAAGATCAATCAGATATTTAAGCACCTCATAAGATTCATTCTCATCCTGAATAGTCCCCCAGAGAGGCAATGCAGTTTCGACCATTTGGCCAAACATTTTAGCAAAATCGGACTCTTTAATAGCCTTTAGTAGTTGTACTAGTTCTTCTGTCTCTACACGGTCGCTTGTGCAGTACTCTTCCCATAATTGCAAGAACTTAGAGAAGTCACGAGTATTGATTTGCGTTAGAAAATCATTTAAATAACCCATTGCATAGACCCCATGATATATTTTGTTGTAGAAGGGAGTATATCCTTTAGTATCATTATTTTCAAACTCGAATCCTCTTTTTCCTTGATTTTTTTTATCTATTGGTTTTTTATAAAAAAATAGTATAATGAGCATATGCAGACATGAGTCAAAAAAGGGGGGATTATGAGTACGAAGATGAAAAAGCCATCAGCTTCTGAAAGTCTTAAAGAAAAATCAGTGAGTAGTGCTCTAGACAAATGCTTAGAAGCGCAAGCTGAAGGGCGCGCTCTCGTTCAGAAAGCTCGTGAGCAAAGTAAGATGTTGCAAGAAAAGTTGGAGAGTGTAGAAGCCCTTGCAAAGGCAAATGGCACTACCATCGATGCTCTTTTAGAGACCGTCGATTTCCTCACTCCGACAGAGACAACCCGTTTTTTCGAGCTCAAGGAAGAGTTTGAACAAAGTACCAAGGAAACTGCTCCCCTACCCAAAGTATCGAATAAAAGCAAAGAAAAATCCAGAAAAGACACCACCCGTGGAACTCGCAATAAGTGGATTTCAGTGAAGTAATTCTATTTTATACCGAAACACACTCAAAAGTTGGCATTTGAGCTTAACCTTTTACCACGAAGTGGTTAAACATAGATAGCCAGGGGTTGCCACCGCGAAGTGGTTGCTACCCCTGGACACACAGAATAAAAAATGTACCCCGAAGGGGTACTACAAACACATTGTTATAATACCTCTTCGGGGTAACATCTAATTTCAGGAACAGAGAGTTATGGATCACTCATTTGCGGAGGCTTTGGCCTTTCCACTATCATCGCTTTCATCAAGACCATTTGCAGCACACGCCTGTTCACACCTTTGACGTAAGACAGTCAAATCTAATTCATGTAGACCTCTTGGAAGAGTTCGTGGCATTTTTGCCCCAGCTTTAATCAGTATGGAGAGAAGTTGAACATTTAGAACCTTGTTAGATGCAGCTCTGGAGAGAGGCGTATGATTATCATTATCTCGAACATTAACACCCGCTTTTCTTGCAATAAGCAATTGAACAACTTCTATCGATAATTGATTCAAAAGGCCGTCATGTTTAACCGCAGTATGTAGGGGGGTCTCACGACCTTTGGTTAATGGATCGATATTGGCTTTTTTGTCCAGTAAAACAGCAACAAGATTTGTTGAGCCATAAGCACAAGCATTGTGCAAAACAGTCCATTTATGTTTTCTGTCGCTTAATGCATTAGGATCTGCTTTGGCGTCAAGTAACAGTTGCAGTAACTCCGGATGAGCATTAGCGAGGCAAACACGCTTGTAACCTTCATTAAGGTGATCAAATGGGGTTCCTTCGGGGACAATAGCATTTTTAATTGGAGTAGAACCGTTCGAATCTTCTTTATTTACATCAGCTTTAGCAGCGATGAGTAGTTTGAATATTTCTAATGAATCAGCGCATTTTAATAGGATATCTGTGCGATGAAGAGGTATTTGTCCTTTATCATTTATTTCATTGGGATCTGCTCCCTGCCGCAATAACGACGTAAACACTGGAGCCCAATCTGAAGCATTTGCTTGATCTAACTCTAAAGTATTAATACACTGATGTAGGCTAGAATTTCCACGGGCCTCGTATATTGGACGTATTTTAGCCAAATTAGCTTCAGATAGACCTTGTGGAATTCTTGCACCAGCCTCAAATAGCCGTGGAAGTAATTGTCGAACTTTAGGGTAGTGACTAAGTGCAGCATTGGTAAAGGGCGTGTGTCCAGTGTTGTCTGGTTTATTGACATCAGCCCTACTTTGAATCAGTAAATCAACGACTTGTGTTGGTATCTTTCCTTTATGAAAATCTTTAATCGTAAGATTTAGAGGTGTGTCACCGGCATCTGTTTGTGCATTGACATTAGCCCTTTGTAATAACTGGGTATGGGTAAGAAGGTTTGTAAAACCACTTACGCAGACGTGATGCAACGGAGTCCATTTGCTGCATTCTGGTATATCTGGATTTACGTTATCTGCTATATTTGGATCTGCTTTAGCATTAAGCAGCAATTGGACGAGTTCTGGGTGTGTATTGGAGATAGTTCCTAATTTTTTTTCATCGCTAAAATGGTGTCCTAAAGGAGCGACCATACAGTTAAGGGGGGTATGACCATGAGGAGTTTGTGCATTGACATTGGCTTTTGCGCCAATAAGAAGCGCTAAGGGGATTGATGGAAAAGGGCACTGGAGTATGACATCAGTGCGGTGAAGAGGACACTCTCCCTTTTCGTTGACTTCATTAGGATTTCCTCCCTGTTGTATTAACTGGGGAAGCAGAGAAAGTTGTTTTGTAGTATCCATGTATGTATGAATACTTGGGGTAG
>JABDDS010000085.1 GCA_013287465.1 Chlamydiota bacterium
TCAAAACCAAGCTTCCTTGATAAAAGGTGATTTATCTAGGGATTTACATACTACAAATTTTAGTGCAAACCTCTGGATAAATCATCTCTTGATAAACTTGTGTTCAGCAAATCACTCGTGGTTGTGCTTTAAAAATACATGAATTTTAGCTTGATTCTCTAGTATAAATGGTCTCCTGCATAGGCTCTTAGATTAGAGATTCAGACTTTGGCAAAATATTGCAATAGATCATTCCCCATCGGCGGTGCTTCGCACCCGCCAGCCTGGGGAATGATCTATTGCAATATTTTGTCCAAAGTCCAAAATATTCCGTTGCCGATAAAAATCAATTTTAGATATCCTACGATTTTTACACGCTTTCACAACGAATAAAATCATGAACTACCTTCCTTGCTCCCAACAAAGTATTTCCCGAGAAGATGCCGACGCTGTCAACTGGGCCCTTTCTCAACCATTGATATCGCGAGGACCCCTCGTCGGAGAATTTGAAAAGGCGATCGCCGACTATTGCAGAGTCGATTACGCTGTGGCTTTCTCTAGTGGCTCAGCGGCCCTAATGGCTGCCTACTACGCTGCTGAAGTGGGTCCTGCAGATCGAATTCTCACCTCGCCCAATTCTTTTATTTCTACAGTTGGCTCAGGAGTTCAACGAGGAGCTACGGCTGTCTTCTGCGATATCGACCGTTCAACGGGAAATCTCAATATCGAGCAATTAGCTATTAGCATGAATGATCCCTCTATTAGAGGAAAAACTGTGATTGTCGTCCCTCACTTTGCTGGTACTCCTGTAGATATGGCAGCAATTGATGAACAGATTGCAGATCCGCGAACAGTGGTCATAGAAGATGCTGGGCATGCTCTTGGTTCCTGCTATAAAGATGGGCAACGAATCGGTTGCTGTGCGTCAAGCGACCTTACTGTTTTGACCTTCCAATCAAGCGATACGATCACGACTGGAGAAGGAGGAATGGTCACGACAAATAATCCAGAGCTCTACCATCGCCTTCGATTATTCCGCAACAATGGAATTGAATGCGATCCAAACTTCCTGCAATATGACAATGCTCCTTGGTATTATGAAGTGGTTTCCTTAACGGGTAACTATCATCTTACAGAAATGCAGGCAGCGCTTGGCTTAAGCCAACTGATGCGAATTGACTATTTTATCAATAAAAGGCAACAACTCCTACAACTTTATCGGGAAAAACTCGCCAATTTCCCTCATTTACAGTTACTTTCTTCCACATCTGATCCCCACGTATGCCCAAATCTTTGTGTGATACAAGTTGATTTTAAGGCACATCGCACTTCGCGCACTGCTGTTGTGGAGCAACTTAAAGAGCGCGACATTGGCACTCGAGTGCACTTCATCCCTCTTTACCGCCACCCTATTTTCAGAAATCGAGCTGGTGATTTATCAGAATATTTCCCTGAAATGGAAGCTTACTACGCAGAAACTCTCTCGCTGCCATTTTACACCGATTTGCATGAAAATGATGTCAATCACATCGTCAGAGCCCTTAAAGAGGTGTTGTAGAATGAAGCATCCCGATTCTATTCCTAATTTAGGTATTGGCATTGGACTTCGCGTCCCTCACTACGAAGCGATTTTCCGCGACGAACCAAATATCGACTGGTTTGAGATTATCAGCGAGAATTTCATGGTCGACGGGGGTAAGCCATTAAAAAATCTCCATCGCATTTTAGAGCGGTATCCTGTGGTTCAGCATGGAGTCTCTCTCTCAATAGGAGCTCCTGCGCCGCTCGATTTCGAGTATTTAAAAAAACTCAAAGCGCTGACTAAAATTACAAAGACCCCATGGGTCTCCGACCATCTTTGTTGGGGACATCTTCCAGGGGCTCATTATCACGATCTCTTACCGCTCCCCTACACCAAAGAAGTGATTTCCTATGTTGCCGAACGGGCACGCATTGTTCAGGACTACCTAGAACTTCCTTTTGCCCTAGAAAACCTATCTTCTTATGTCGCTTTCCATAAAGATGAAATGCCTGAATGGGAATTTTATAGCGCCATCGTAGAAAAAGCCGATATTTACATGATGCTCGATGTCAACAATATCTATGTGTCGAGCCGAAATCATGGTTTTGATCCACGCACCTATTATGAAAATGTCCCGATGGATAAAGTCATTCAGATTCACCTTGCCGGTCATAGCAATTACAACACTCACCTCCTCGACACCCACGACAATTATGTTTGCGATGAGGTGTGGAAGATTTACGGAGAGGTTTATCCCCTGACAAAAGGGGTATCGACACTACTCGAATGGGATGACAACTACCTGACATTTCAAGAGACTTGGGACGAAGCACTCAAAGCTAAAAAATATTGGAAAGACTTGCATACTCACACGGCCTTATCCCAACGAGGAGAAAGCCATGCTCGATGTTAAAATTCCCGAAGAATTAAAAGAAACACAATACTGGTTTGGCCGCATCATCGAACGGCCCATCGATGAGGAAAATCGGATCGATCCTATCGCTCCTTCGGGAGAGCCTCTTGAAGTGGAGGCTGCAAGGCATATTGCTGCGAGCGCCACGCTACGTCCGATGCAGCGGATCGAAATTTACAATCAGCAGTATTGGTGGAGACTGCTCAATGCCCTGCAGGAAACTTTTCCCCTAATGATTCCGTTGATAGGATACCGTCGATTCAATAGAGAGATTGCCATCCCCTACCTTCTCAAGTACCCATCCATTCATTGGTCTGTTGTCCTTATCGGCGATCGTTTGGTCCAGTGGATGAAAGAAGAGTATCATGGAAACGACAGAGAACTCCTCATCAACATGGCTACAGTCGATTGGGCTTTTAACTACAGTTTTATCGTAGAAGAGGTTCCCCCGCTCACAACTGCCGATATGGAAACAGAGACAATATCAAGCAGGGTCTTGCATACGCAACCCCACCTGGCTCTTTTTAAATTAGATTGCGACCTGTTTAAATTCCGTCAAGAATGCCAAAAACACCCCAACGAATATTGGACGGAACATCCGTTGCCAGATCTATATTCTGAACAAAAAACGTATTTTTTTGTCCTTTATCGCAATCACCATGATGATATTTCCTGGAAGGAAATATCAATGTTGGAATATCATTTACTGAGTTTGTTCCAAAATGGAACGACGATTGATCAAGCATGTGAATGGTTAGAACAACAAGAAGCTTCTCTCATTCAAGATGCCGAAGAGAATCTTCAAAAGTGGTTTCAAGAATGGACGGCGCGCGGCTGGTTAGTTTGAACGCACGAGAAGCTGCGTACGAAGCGCTTCTGGCTTCCTTACGTCATGAAGATTTTATTGTCTCTTCACTGAAACGATGGCAAAATAAAGACCATCCCTCCCCTCGCGATTTCGCTTTTGCTTATGAAATTGCTTCTGGAGCTGCTCGGATGGCTCTTAGCCTTGATTACATCGCCACACAACTCTCAGACAACAAAAAACTCTCCCTTAAAGTAAAAGAGAAAGCGCTCCTACGCGCTGCTCTTTACCAATATTATTTCATGACAAAAGTCCCCTTGTATGCTATTGTCAATGAGACTGTAGAGTTAGCAAAAAAATACTGCCACCGCTCCTTCGTCGGCTACCTCAACGCCCTTTTACGTCGATTGGAAAATACAACGCTGCAGCTCCCAGAGGATCTGTCCGTACCATCACTCAGCATTCGTTATTCGTATCCTTCTTATTTCATTGCAAAACTCATTTCAGATTACGGACAAGAAACAGCCATCAACGTCCTAAAAGCGGGAAATACCTCTCCCATCACAACAGCAAGAATGCGCAGTGAGGCCAAAACAATCTGGATTGACGATCCCTCTCAAATTCAACAGATTGCGGAATCAACCGATTATTACATCCAAAATGCGACTCCGATCGACCTGATCAACGAATTGGCCTCGCGCACAAAATCGCCAGCAAGCATCTTGGATCTTTGCTCCTCTCCCGGAGGAAAACTACTAGCAGCACACGATATTTTTCCTGAAGCACAACTATTTGCCAATGATGTCTCGGAAGAAAAAATCAAACGATTGTCAGAAAACCTCACTAAATACGGAGTGAAAGCCACCCTGACATGCGGCGATGGCTCTCTATACCCGAATGACAGATCTTTTGATGTCGTCATCTTAGACGTTCCTTGCAGCAATAGCGGAGTCCTAAACAAACGACATGAAGCACGCTGGCGTCTCACTGAAGATGCATTAAAAGAGCTGAAAGTCACTCAGCAAAAACTCCTTCAGAATAGCGTAAAGCTGATTGGTTCAGAAGGAATCATCTGGTACCTCACATGCAGTATTCTAAAAGACGAAAACGAACGATTATTGCAAGAGCTTTGTTCGGGTTTTGGCCTCGAAATCGTCTACACAAAAACAATCCTTCCAAACGAAAATGGTTGGGATGGCGGATTCGCAGCGCTTCTTAACAGACACAAAAGAGCTTAAGGACATTATGGACTTTGTGGACATCATGGACATTGTGGACCACTATAAACAAGCAATTAGCGAAATTAGCGAAATTTTATTTTACATTTAATTAAAATCATATTATAATCAACTGAGACAATTAAAAAACGCGAGTTTTGGATAACCGGCACTGAGGTCAGGCTTGGTATTTTGGTATTCTGGGGGGAAGCATGGGGGTCTGGCTTGATATTCTGATATTTTGGTGTTCGTTGCCCAGTCTATAACGATGGACACCAAAATACCAGAATACCAAGCCTGACCCCTATGCCCCCCAGAATATCAGAATACCAAGCCAGACCCCAATGCGATTGCTTATCCAAAACTGGCGTTAAAAAAGGAGATTTAATTTGGAACCAAGTTACGCATCATCAGCTAGCTCTCTCTCTTCCCCAAATTTTGAAATAGGTTCAAAAAGACCAAGGGACTCTTTGGAACCAAGTTACGCATCATCAGCTAGCTCTCTCTCTTCCCCAAATTTTGAAATAGGTTCAAAAAGACCAAGGGACTCTTTGGAACCAAGTTACGCATCATCAGCTAGCTCTCTCTCTTCCCCAAATTTTGAAATAGGTTCAAAAAGACCAAGGGACTCTTTGGAACCAAGTTACGCATCATCATTAGCGACAGCTAGCTATACTCTTTTAGATCTTAGAGAACTTTCAGAAACAAAAGAAATTAAACCAACACAGGTTACATCACGGGATTCTGAAGCAATAGTAGCGAGTGTAGCCAAAAGAGCCCGTGTAGAAATGGAACAACAAACCGTTCCTCGAGTCTCGCAACTAGAAGTTTCTCCCCAACAATTCCTTACAGAATGTCAGGGCTTAGAAATAATTCTTCCCTATGAAATTGCCGCAGCCGACAACGACGAAAACCGAGTAAATCGCTTAATTCAAGAAGTTGGACGATGGTTAAATAAGAGACTTGGCATGCGCATTTTCATGACCGACCCTAAACGCCTGGATGATGATGTTAGGCAACTAGCAGCAGCCAGTTTACGCAATCTAAAAAATACAGTAGTAACATCTAATTCCAAATATGCTTGCAATGCCTTTACTCTTTTAGAGAAATTTAGCCCCTCAGCCGGGTGTTTATTGCGTTTTTTACCCCGATACAACGCGGAAGGAAAGTTAAGCACAAATGGTCTTGATCTCAATATACTTTTCTTTTTACTTCCATCGAAAACTCCAAGAGGAATACTAGTTTCAGTAGACTTAATTAAAAATAAGTTACCAGGAAATTTTTACAGGTCACTTGCAAAGTTTATTAACGAGAGAAAAATTCCTCTAGCCGAACTTAACCTAAATGACAGAGAAATCACCGGCATTGCCCCTTATCTTCACTACTTGAATTGCTGTGGTTTGTTTAAATCTGAAAAAATCACTGGAGAACACATATATCAATTTATTAATCGTTTTCCAAATTTGACCGAGTTGCTTGTTCAGGGTATACCTCAACTCACCACGCTGCCCGAGATGCCTCTGCTAAAATCGCTTATTTGCAGCGCGAACCCCTTACTAAAAACTCTACCCGATCTTCCTCTACTTACGGATTTGGATTGCACCAACTGTAAACAACTGGAAAAGCTCCCTAATATGCCTCTACTAAAATCGCTTGATTGCGGGCACTCCTTCTTGCTAAAAACTCTACCCGAGATGCCTCTGCTAGAATCGCTTGATTGCGGGTACTCCTCCTTGCTAAAAACTCTACCCGATCTTCCTCAACTTACGGAATTGTATTGCTACTGCTGTGAACAACTGGAAAAGCTCCCTAATACGCCTCTGCTAAAAAGGCTTAATTGCGGCACCTGCCGCTTACTAAAAACTCTACCCGATCTTCCTCAACTTACGGAATTGTATTGCAGGTTCTGTGAACAACTGGAAGAGCTCCCTAATATGCCTTTACTTAAAAAGATTTCTTGCGATTTCTGTCCATTATTAAAAACCCCCTTAAACCTCCTCCCCTGAAGTACAAATCATCTAATGAAGTCCCGGTACATGTTCACGGGGTCTATTCACTATAACTCAGGCCTTCAGCCTAAGCACTGTTCTCAGGGCAACGCCCTAGGTGATAAACATATGTATTTCAGGCTGAAGGCCTGAGTTATAGTGAATAGACCCCGTGCACATGTACAAATCCCGCCGTTAGTGAAATCATATATTTTTATTGTTTTTTTACTTAATTTAACATAGAATCAAACTCCGTTATTTAACATTTAGGGTTTAACTATGTTTAACACAATAATTTACACAATTATTTATTTGCTTATATTTACATTTTCTTTTGCAAATCAGGTTGAATACTCAATTCATTCTGAAGAAGATCTGTTTCGAGCTATAGAACAAAGTAGAAACACACAAACATTAACTTTAAAATTTGATCATCCTACTATTTACGCCTTTGATTTTGATTTGACTCCTTTAGAACAAAATTCTGATTTAACGACTTTAGTGTTACAAGGAAACAGTCCTGAAGTACAAAAAACATTTCGGATTATTGAAACATTGCCATTTTTACCCGCTCTTACATCGATTGAATTTAATAACGTACTACCAAAAAGTTTTTATAGTGGACCATGCTCACATATAACTCAAGAATTTATCGATAGATTTTTTACCCATCTTGCATCGTATCCCTCTTTAAAGCGTTTAAAAATTACAAGTGCATACTACGGTTACCTT
>JABDDS010000086.1 GCA_013287465.1 Chlamydiota bacterium
TGTTTTTTTTGTTGTGTTTACTCGAATAAATAGGCATCATTGATTTATGCCGCAGACGGCTTGAAACTTGGATTTAGAGCGCGCCAAAGTCTCGGGGTTGAATCGATCGAAAACAATCCAATATTTATAATATGGGGTTGTTTTCGATCGTTCAACCGCGAGAACTTTCGCGCAGCTATAAATCCAAGTTTCAAGCCGTCTGCGGTATATAACTAAGCCTATTAAATAAAAATATGTTTGACAAGCCACAAGCTACACATGTCGTTGGAACAGAGAACGATGGTTCCACTATTCGAGCAGTTGCGTTGTCATTGACACGTGGTAAGTTGCATGTGGATTCTTTCTTTGATTTTTCTCCTCAAAAAGAAACAGATAACGAAGGTAATTTCTCTGACCCTTATACAGCGGAGCAGAAAAACCAGCTAGGGGCTTTGGCTCGTCGTTACATGGTTGTTAGCTCGATGGAAATGGAAAATGTTTTGGTGCGTACGCTTGAACTTAAGCTCAAAAAACAGAAAGATATCGATGCTGTTTTTATTTCTCAGGCTGAACCGATCATTCCTTATCCAATTGAAAATGGGGTTTTAGATAAATTCATTGCCTTTCAAGATAAAGAAAGTACCCGACTGACAGTTCTTGCGGTACGTAAAGACCATTTGAATCAGCATATCAAAGAGTGGAATGAATTACATGTTGAACCTGAAGTGGTCTCGGCAGAGCCGCAAGCTCTAGCATTATTTGCCAATTATTTTGCGGCGCAGACTGAGCCTTTTTATGCATTGCATTTAGGAGTCCATCGCTCATTATGTGTTCTCATCGATCAAGGGAAGTTGATTAATGCTCAGTCGATTCCCATGGGTGTTGCAGCTCTTTTAGGAAAAGAGATCGATTCATCCTCCATTGAACCTCTGAGACAAATTGTCACCCGTACCATCTATGCTTTAGCAAAACAACTCAGAGGGAAGAAGATAGATAAACTATTACTCGTTGGTGTTGGTTCTTCAGTAAATGGACTTCCGGAGGCTCTCACAACTCCCATCTCTAAATCGTTGATCGAATTACCTCAAGAGGGGTTTTCTGGGTTTTCTAAAGAAAAATTGAAGGAATTTGCCTTGCCGATAGGGGCAGCACTGAGCGCCCTCCCATTAAAGTGCGATCAAATAAACTTCCGTCAGAAAGAATTTAGCGATCCCTCCCCCTGGAAGCGACTTAAAAAGCCGCTGGCAATCTATTTTATCTTATGTTTTGCTCTTGCGATTGCCATCCATTTATTTGGTGATGCTTATGTCGACCACCAAGAGGTGCAAGTTAAGGAGTCTTACTTAAAACTTCTCGACACTATGAATAAACCTTACATTGAATTTGAAAAAGAGTTTACCGCGAAGAATCCCTCAGATCGAGATTTGCCATTTGGTGAAACGATTGCCATTAAGGTTCTTACCAAAGAAGAAATTCAAAGTCGTTTAAAGCATTTGGAAAAGGAAATTCAAGCGACACCACAGATATTCCCATTACAACCTCATATTCCACTTGTCAGCGATGTTCTTGCTTGGCTTGGCACTCATCCCGCTTTTGCTGGATTAAATAAGGGGGATGGAGAAGCTAAAGAGGGTGAGGATGCTCCACAATCGTTGCAAATCGAAACCTTTCATTATGTACTGGTCAAGAGACCCGAACCAAATAAAAAGCAGGAAAAATATCAAGTTAAAATAGATCTTGATTTTACTAGTCCTTCTCCAAAAATGGCTCGTGAATTTCACGATGCGTTGATCACCCCAAATGAGATCGTCGATCCAAAAGCTGAAATCAAATGGAATTCCAATCGAGATGGGTACCACACTTCATTTTATTTAAAAGATAAAACGATTTATCCGATACTTGGGCAGGGAAAATGAAAGAAAGCGTATTTAATAAAATCCCGAAACAGCGTTTGTGGCTTTACCTCATGCTTGTGGGGTTGATTCCTATCATTATTTCCTGGTGTATGTTCTCAAATAAGCTAGATTCCGTTAATATGCTTCAACATCAGGTGTGGAGCTTGCAAGAGCAGGCATATAATCGGGAAAAAAAACAGACTGCCAACATGGCTGTCCTCCATCATTTTCGCGATGCTGACCATTTTTATATCGATAAAAATCTGGAGACCCTAGTTCTCCTTGAGCCCGAACTCGAAAGTTTAAGGAAAATATTAAATCAGTCCGATTTCCCCCCTGATGAACCAATGAAAAAACGAATTGATTTTCTCAGTGGACCGGGTAATAACATGGTTTTTACCGAAGGTATCGTTCAGTCCACTCCGCTATTTCAAGAAGTGACAGAGACTCTTGCTCATCCAGTGGAAATCGATATAGCTAATCTTCAGCATATTCTTTGTCTGGTTGAAGGGGTTTCATTTGGGGATTGCACCCCGCCTCCAAATCGACCACAGCTTATTATTTTGGATTTTAAGATCGAGAAAAAAAACGTGTCGGAAAAAAATGAAGTCTTTTTACTCAACCTAAAATTATTAAAGCGAGAATTCTTGTAAGAATGAAAAAAATTCCATTTCTTTTGTTATTAGTTTGTTTGTTGACCTGCTGTCAAAGGGATTTTAATAGGAATTCAGATGTACCGCAGCTGTCGAGCGTTAGTTTTATCGATCGCAATGGAATGTCGGAAACGATCAATAACCCCGAACGGTTAGAGCAATACACAAATGTCAATTTCCTTGAGCCGCAGCCCTATCAGAAAATACTCCGTATCTATACGAGAGATGATCAGGGAAATATTCGCGCTTACATCACGAACTACCACAGCAATGGGTATCCTAGGCAGTATCTTGAGGTCGTTAATAGCAGAGCGTTTGGACTCTATCAAGAGTGGTATCCGAGTGGGCAAATAAGGATTGTGGCAAATGTGATTGAAGGAGAGGCTGACCTGACGGAGGGGGCTGAAAAGAGTTGGATATTCGATGAATGCAGTAGGGTATGGGATGATCAAGGTAATGTAGAAGCGACTATTCCCTATGTCAAAGGGAAATTGGAAGGAGTGTCCCTCTATTATCATCCTAATGGTACCATATGGAAATCGATTCCCTACTACCAAGGCGCTATCAATGGGATTGTAGAAATTTATTGTGATGATGGAATGTTGTTGCAGCGGAGCAATTATCGCAATGGTGTGAAAGAAGGAAATTCGTGTCGTTGGTGGTCCTGTGATACGATTGCTTATGAAGAAGTTTATTGTGAGGGTTACCTCTCTTCTGGTCGTTATTACGATCATGTAGGAAATCTCATTTGTTCGATTGATGAAGGGAATGGCTTTAGAGCGGTATTTGGTAGGGATAGAGTTTGTGAAATGCAGGAATATCGGTATGGATTACTCGAGGGAGAAATACAAGTATTCGATATCTATGGTAGGATAATCTCTTTATATCACGTAAAAAATGGGCGTAAGCATGGGGAAGAAATGACTTTTTATGACGCCCCTCCCTTACAAAAAGAACTTACTCCAAAACTCTCCATTAATTGGTTTGAAGGAAAAATACAAGGGGTAACCAAGACATGGTATCCAAATGGAATTCAAGAAAGCCAGAAAGAGATGAGTAATAATAAAAAGAATGGACATCACTCGGCATGGTATCGGGACGGAACTTTGATGATGATTGAAGAGTATGAACAAGATAGAGTCGTCCGGGGCAAGTATTACAATAGAGGGGAAAAATGGCCAGTAAGCACCATCGAAGATGGAAAAGGGGTGGCAACACTTTTTGACGCCGATGGCAACCTAAAAAAAAGGGTTGAATACCGGCATGGTCACCCCGAGGTTGATGAATAAAAACTAGACCTCTTTCGAAATTAAGGGTTCGTCGATTTTTGGGATTATTTTGGCCGCTTTTCGATTCAAATTATAGGGGTCATATACGAGTGTGATATTACCCCTATAATTTGAAGTCGAAAATCGGCTCAAAAGAACCCAAAAATCGACTGAACCTTAGTTTCGAAAGAGGTCTTAAAAAATAAGGAGAAAATGATTATGGCTCAGGCATCAGATACAGAAAAGAAAAAAGCATTAGAACAGGCTCTTGGTCAAATTAAAAAACAATTTGGCGATGGCGCTGTGATGACGCTTGGGAAACATTCGTCAGAACGGGAAATCAGTGTCATTAAAACTGGCGCTCTAACTCTCGATATTGCATTGGGAATTGGAGGACTTCCACGTGGGCGTATCGTCGAAATTTTTGGACCTGAATCGTCAGGGAAATCGACGTTAGCACTTCATGCTGTTGCTAATGCACAACGAAATGGTGGTGTCGCTGTTTATATCGATGCTGAGCATGCTTTAGATCCAAGTTATGCCGCTAAAATCGGTGTTAACATCGATGATTTGATTATTTCTCAGCCAGATAACGGTGAAGAGGCTCTCAACATCGCTGAAATGCTTGCACGCTCAAATGCAGTTGATATCATTGTCGTCGATTCTGTTGCGGCTCTTGTACCTAAATCGGAACTCGAAGGGGAAATCGGCGATTCTTTCGTTGGTTTACAAGCGCGTCTAATGTCTCAAGCGCTGCGAAAGCTCACTGCTACCCTTGCTAAAAGCAATACTTGTGCAGTGTTTATCAACCAAATTCGAGAAAAAATAGGGGTGATGTATGGGAGCCCAGAGACAACAACTGGGGGGCGTGCGTTGAAATTCTATTCATCAATTCGACTTGACATCCGCCGCATTGGTGGGATTAAAGGGGCGGGAGAAGCTAGCGATGTGGGTAACCGCGTTAAAGTGAAAGTCGTTAAAAATAAGATGGCACCTCCATTCCAAGTCGCTGAATTTGATATTCTCTTTAATGAAGGGATCTCACGTACAGGCACCGTCATCGATTTGGCAACTGAACTGAATATCGTCGATAAAAAGGGCGCTTGGTTTAGTTACAAAGGACAGCGTCTTGGACAGGGAAGAGAATCTGTTAGAGAGGAGTTGAAAAGGAATTCTAAAATGTTGGATGAGATTGAACTTCTCGTCATGCAACATAGCAAAGATAAAGTGTTAAAAGTCCTTGCTCAAGCCGTTGAAGAGACCGCCGAAGTATAGGAATTTACGAAAAAAGCTTCTTTATGATATATTCAAGCTTTAGGAGTTGGGCAGAAATAAATGATACTTTCAGATCGCGCCAAAGCACCGGTGCTTTGGCGCGATCTGAAAGTATCATTTATTTCTGCCCAACTAGTTAATAACTAGAAAACGATAAATACAAGGTTTTTTTATGGCACAAGTAAGCACAAATGAATTCAAATCAGGAATGAAAATTGAAGTGGAAGGACAGCCTTATACAATTGTCACGAACGAATTTGTCAAACCAGGCAAGGGGCAGTCATTTAACCGCGTTCGGATTAAACATTTGACTACGGGACGAGTGATTGAGCGTACATTTAAATCTGGCGATAAGGCCGATCTTGCCGATGTGGCGGAAAGCAATATGCGCATGCTTTACAAAGAGGCTGATGGCGTCGTGTTTATGGATGATAACACCTTTGAACAGATTACAATCCCTCTTGCAAATCTTGGTGACACTCAGCAATGGTTAATGGAAGATATCCTCTATGGAATTGTCTTTTATAAAGGAGTTCCAGTCACTGTGGAGCCTCCAACATTTATGGAGATGCGCATTACGGAGACGGCTCCTGGTGACCGTGGTAATACGGCTTCTGGTCGCGTTTTAAAGCCAGCAGTGACCCAGAGCGGGGCTAAAATTCAGGTGCCAATATTTGTCAATCAGGATGAAATGATTCGAGTCGACACTCGCACTGGTGAGTATGTCTCTCGCGTTAGCGAATCTAAGTAGACCTCTTTCGAAAGAGGTCAGTCTTATGAAACTTCAAGTCCTGCGCGACCGTGGCCATATGTTGGCTCGAGCGCGCGAATTTTTTCGTCAGCGTAACGTTTTGGAAGTAGACTGCCCTCTCATCACTCAAGCAGCCTCTGTCGATGCTCACATCGATCTCATAGCGGTCAGACAAGAGAACGGATGGCGCTATCTCCACTCATCGCCTGAGTATGGGATGAAACGTCTTATTGCTGATGGAATTGGCGATGTATACCAGTTAGCTCATGTGTTTCGCGATGGAGAACAAAGCAAGAAGCATAATCCAGAGTTTATGATGGCTGAGTGGTATCGCTTAGGAGTTACGTTCGAGGCGATGATTGCGGAAACCGTTGATTTTGTCCGTCTTTTCCTTGGAGAAATTCCTTCTTATACAATTAGCTACCGGGATTTGTTTTATCAACATACTTCGATGGACTATCTAAAAGCTTCTGAAGAGGAGCTCTATCGTTATCTCATCGATCATGGAATAGTTCCTTACCCCGGTATTGAAAAGGAAGGAAAAGATGCTTTGCTTAATCTTATTTTAGGGGCTTTTATTGAGCCTTTATTGGGAAATGATGCATTATGTGTATTGGCTTACTATCCTGCCAGCCAGGCTGCCTTGGCTGAAACATGTCGACGTGGCGATGAGATGGCTGCAGAGAGGTTTGAGATCTATTATAAAGGGGTAGAGCTCGCCAACGGCTATCATGAGCTTGCCGATGATAAGGAACAAAGGAAACGGTTGATCGAAGCAAATGAACATCGTTTTCAACTAGGTAAAGAGCCACTTCCAATAGATGAATATTTTCTTGAAGCTTTAAAAAAGGGACTTCCCGACTGTTGTGGAGTCGCAGTAGGTTTTGATCGTTTGATGATGCTGCGGCATAATAGCGATATTGCCGGAGTTATCCCCTTTGTTTGGACCTTGGCGTAATAGACTTCTTTCGAAACTGCAATCCCGTGCCTCTGCCTCTGCCCGCTCTTTCCCGATTAAACTTTAAAAGAAATTAAGCTAGACTCCTTTCTGGTCAAAATGGCTCAACGAAAAAAATAATCGGGGAAGGGCGGGCAGAGGCACAGGCAGAGGCACGGGA
>JABDDS010000087.1 GCA_013287465.1 Chlamydiota bacterium
ACTAATGACCTCGAAAACGAAATTCGAAGATATCAAGAAATAGGTAACGCGGATAGTTTCAACAATGTCCGAGATACTCTAGGAAAAAAAAGTTTAAAAGATATTGAAAGAAGCTTCGGGATAGGAAATGGACAGGTATTGATAGATAAACTGTCCCTTGTAGATTCAGCAGAACAGTCAAAAGCTGTTGGTCTGCTAGTCGAACAAATATCGAGTACAACAAAGCTGAGAAAGTGGATTATCATTGCTGGTATCGTCAATCTGGTTGGGGTCCTTTTTATTGTTTTTCCTCCTTTAGGTGGATTTGTTGCTATAGGTTTTATTTTAAAGATAACGGCAGTTGGAATTAAAATAACTACGTTTATTATTAAAAAAGAATCAGAGGTTATATTTATTAGTAGACTTAATTATATTTGTAAACAGTCTTTATAAAATCTTTATAAACGTTTGATAAAATTAGTCATATAAACTGTAATTATGTATTAAATAAAGGGAAGGAGGGAAGGATGGCTGCAATAACAGAAAGACCAGGTTCTACTGCCTACAACCAACTGGCAGACCCGTTGACATCACCAGTCGCATTAGACCCTCTGGTCGTTTTAGCACACGCAGATGCGCTTGGCGCTGCACTCCGTTTTACTGCAAAAGGTCTTGCTGGAGCATTCTGTGGAATAGATTTTCCTTTTAATGCCCTACGCCTTGGACTCATTTTTTCTGCTCCAGCAGCTGTTCGAAGCTTTTATAATTCAGCAGCTGGTCTTGTGAAAAATCATGGAACAGCTGAAGACGTGGTTACAGGTGGAGTTGAATTCTTAAATAGTGCAGGTGGACTTTGCGACACTACAGGAACCTCGATTGCTTGGGCTGTGACCGCATTTAATATTACTGGAGCCGTAGTCAACGCGATCGGTCCATTATTTATGGTAAAGGGGATGGTAACGATCCCTTATCTCGCTTTGCAGCTGGATCAATTAGAAGAGTCAATTAAATTTCAAGACTGGTTAGATAGAGCTGCAAACGAGGGCGGATTAGATGGTATGGTAACATTTCTCTCCAAAAATGAGGATAAGATTTCAGATAATTTTGGAGTCGAAGGAGAACTTTTAAACCCAATACTGGGAGCTATTAATAAGTATGGGGATGAGGCTGTAAAAAATGAGACTGTCAATGTGTTGCAGGGAAGATTGAGCAAGACAATTGAATCTAAAAGATTAGCCATCCTTGCTGGCGTGATCGGGTTGGTCGCATTGGCATGCTTGCTCTTTCCTCCAAGTGCAGCTGTTTTGACATTGGGATATCTCCTTTATGGGGCCCTTTGCACCTATACTGTGATCTCCCTTATTGACGAACACCAAAGTAAAAAAGAATTTGTCAATGAGATCTGCAAACTGTACATTGAAGCTATAAAAAAACATTTGCCAGTGCCAGTAGAAACAGAAGATCGGGGTCTTAGAACAACTGAATATTCTCCACCAGAAATAGAAATGACAGAACTCCCAAATGATTATAACGGGAAGATATAATTAGTTCGAGTTTAGGACTTTTAGGATATATGCATTCCAAATTTTTTACTACCACAGAGCACACAGAGATTACAGAGAGGGAAGAAGTGGATCCTCTTACTCATAACATCATCGGTGCCGCAATCGAAGTACACCGCGGATTGGGTCCAGGGCTACTTGAATCTACATACGAAGCCTGTTTGATTTATGAATTGCGTCTTAGACAATTGAAACTATAAATTTCTCTCTGTGAGCTCTGTGGGCTCTGTGGTAGTAAAAAATTTGGAATGCATAGATCCTAGTGCGCTTTAAAAGGGCCAAACTCGAGTACCACGAAGTGGTCGCTACCCCAGGCTAGCTTTGTTTAACTAATTCGTGGTAAAGAGCAAAATTTGAGTTGCTTATCCAGAGCACGCGTTAATTAGTCTTCAATTTGAGGAAATGATGAACTGTGATGTCATTGATAACAGAATTGATATAGAGACAAGGGGCTTTGGGGCTGAATTAGGTAGCCTTTCGGTTGACCCATGTCAATCTAATCACGACTCCATTTCTGCTATTGCAAAAGAAAAAATAGAGATAGATTTTTCTACATCGGATTTACCTGTTAGCTTTAAGAGACCTTCTTTTGTTCCTTCAACATCTGCTGAATTTGAAGGCATTAAAGATTATTTAAGGCTGTTACTTGGGAAAAATCGCTCAGGTGCAACTCGCCTCTATGGAGGTGCTGGACTCTTAGATAGTTTAGCTAGTTACTTTGACTATAGTGCAGTTGCCGCTGGGGAGTTCATTTACTCTTCGGAAATTTTGACCGAATTGACTCCAAAAGCAGCTCAAGCCATATTTTCTTTATCGACAGCTGCGGCTGTGACGAGCGCTGTGTCCCTTGGTTTAAAAATCAATTATTTACGAAAAACGCTAAATTTTCAGGAGACATTGAGAGAGCAAACAACGCTTGGTCAAGTGATTGAAAATGTCTTTCAAGTCGATTCTAAACGAGAAATCAACGCATCAGAAATTCAGCAAGATAAAATAGAAAGGAACTTTGGGATCCCTTATGAGGATATGGCTGCGATCTTGATTAGAATTAATGAAGGGGTATCCCAAGAGGCAAAAACAGAGACTGTCAAGCTATTGGATAAAAGAATTTCTCAAGATATAAAATCACAGAAACTCAAAATGTTAATTTTGACTGTCGAGTTATTGGTTTCCTTGTGTTTACTCTTCTCTCCGGTAGGAGTTCCTCTTTTTGCAGTGTTTGCCTTTTTTGGGTTTATTTTAATGTGTAAATTTTTTGTGTATTTAAAGGAACGCTCCGATAAAAACGCGTTTATAGATCAGCTTGCCCATTATTATACAATGGCTACGGGTGGAACAATTCTATTTGGTTCTATAAAAAAAGAATCAAAACCCATTGAATTAGATTCTGTCAAAATAGCAGATTTTCTTCCTGATGAAAGGGTTGTGTTAGATCAACTTACAGGGAACTTTTAATCCCTTTTAACGTCGCTAAAGTCTAATTGATCGACGACAAGTTGAGGATGGGTGTAGTGGCGCCAAGGCATAAAAAGGGGACCTTCAATCGTAATCGTTCTGCCTTCTTCATCTCCTTTCAGAAGTTTTTTTTGCAGATAAGGAGAAATTGTTCTAGCAGCTAAATTGTATAAAGGTGTCTGCCTTGTGATGTCTGGTGTGATGGGATTCACCAGGTCAAAGCGGGTTTTATCTCCATCGGAAATAAGAAAGAAATCGAGTTTAGATGTCCCCAACTTGCCACTCGCTTTTACATAGATATCGCGGATGGCAATGCCTATCATCCTTAATCCATAATCGACTTCTTCATATGTGAAACGATGTTTCGGTTTCCAATATAACTTCGCTACTCCAACCCCAGCGTCTACAGTGAAATGGTCGACTCCTGGCATCTTGCTAAACGCTTTTGATATCAATGGTCCACATGAGGGACAAAGAGCTGGGGTCCAAAAGACGGTGACGAGTTCTATTTCAGCTTTAAGAGGAGATATATTAAACAGTAGAAAGACTATGAAACTGAAGATGAGTGTAGAAAGTCTAAATGCAGACGTAGGGGATGAATGGAGTGAAGTGATGTGTGTATAAGATTTAAACGCAGAGACGCAGAGACGCAGAGACGCAGGGGAGAGGAAGGAAGTTTTTAAGTTCCTCGCAAGCTCGGATCTTAAAAAAAAACCATTCTCAATGGGGCCCCCGGGGCCCCATTGAGAAGGATAATTTGATTGCTGAGCTTGCGAAGCAATCATTTTTTTTCTCCCTGCGTCTCTGCGTCTCTGCGTCTCTGCGTTTAAAACCTTATTCATTTTCTCTTCTGCGTTTAAAACCATATTATATCTCCTAAATAAGATTTTTTTCCGTTGCTGTTTCTAGACTAATTCGTTATGCTGGCTCTAAATTTTACTATAAAAGAAAAACCTTTATGATTCACACAAAAATTATTTGCACGATAGGTCCTTCTGTAAGCTCTGTCGCGATGATTACTGCCTTAGTTCAGGCTGGAATGAATGTTGCCCGCTTGAATTTTAGTCATGGTTCTCATGAGGAACATCTTAGCGTCATCGAAATGATCAAGCAGGTGCGTAAAGATCTAAATAAACCCATTGCAATCATGCTCGACACCAAGGGACCCGAAATTAGACTGCGCAAAGTCAAAGACAACGGAGTCACTCTACAACCAGGACACCGCCTTCTTCTTGTTAAAGAAGAGGTGATTGGCGATGAAAATAGAATTAGCATCCACCCTGAATTTATCGTTGATAAACTAAAACAGGGGATGAACATCCTTTTTGACGATGGTTACATCTCTTCCAAAGTGATTGAAGTGTCAGAAAAAGGCGCCCTGATTGAGGTGACAAACGGGGGGACAATTCGTTCGGGAAAAGGGGTTAATATCCCTAACAGTTCGTTTGATCTTCCTGTCGTCACAGAAAAAGATGTCGCCGACATCCGTTTTGGCTGCGCAAATGATATTGATATCATTGCGGTATCTTTTGTCCGTTCTGCCGATCATGTGCTCGAAATTAAACGCCTTCTCGCCGAAGAAAACCGGGGAAATATCTTGGTGATGGCCAAAATTGAAAACCATGAGGGAGTTCAAAATTTCGATAGCATCATTCAAGTGGCTGATGGAATTATGATCGCCCGTGGCGACCTCGGTGTTGAAGTGCCTTTAAGTCACGTTCCAAGACTCCAAAAAATGATGATCCGCAAATGTTGCTTAGCTGGAAAACCCTCCGTTACAGCAACGCAAATGTTGGAATCGATGATCAATAACCCACGTCCAACGCGCGCTGAGGCTTCCGACGTTGCAAATGCGATTTATGATGGCACTTCAGCCGTGATGCTGTCTGGCGAAACGGCTGTTGGAAAGTATCCATTGGATACTGTCTACATGATGAAAGCGATTGTCCAAGAGGCTGAACAAGATATTAACTATCGAGATTTCTTCTCTTTACATTCCAGCTTGGTCTACCTCGATACCCCTTCTGCACTCACTGTTGCTGCTGTACAAACGGGATATAGTGCAAATGCGAAGGCGATTTTCGTTTTTACTAATAATGGATCGACAGCTCGTTTGGTCTCCCGCTTACGCCCTGCTGTACCCATCATTGCAATGACTTCTAATCCAAATTGTTATTACCAGATGGCTGTCAATTGGGGGGTAATTCCGATGTTGACAGAATACTGTCAATCGATTACTGAGGCTTTGAAGGCTATTAATGAATTTGCATTGCAACAACGGATTGTCAGTCATGGAGATCGGGTTGTGGTCACTGCAGGAGCTCCTTTTGGGGTCTCCGGAACAACCAACATGATGATGGTCGAAACTGTTAACACATAGGACGATATGGCTAAGGAAAACGAAAAAACTGCAATTACCCCAACACGTCAACAAGACTATCCAGAATGGTTCCAACAGGTTGTCAAACAAGCTGATATGGCCGAAAATTCTCCTGTGAGAGGCTGTATGGTCATAAAACCTTGGGGATATGCTATCTGGGAGAATATACAACGGCAGCTAGATGCTCGTATTAAGGAAACTGGACATCAAAATGCCTACTTCCCACTTTTTATCCCCCTAAGCTTCCTTGAAAAAGAGGCCGCCCATGTAGAAGGATTCGCGAAAGAGTGTGCTGTCGTCACCCATCACCGTCTCGAAGAAAAAAATGGACGTCTCGTCCCTTCAGGGGAATTAGAAGAACCTCTTATCGTACGTCCCACATCTGAAACAATCATCGGTGAATCATTTTCCAGATGGGTAGAATCCTATCGCGACCTCCCTCTTCTAATCAATCAATGGGCTAACGTCGTTCGTTGGGAATTGCGCCCACGTGTATTTCTTAGGACAAGCGAATTTTTATGGCAGGAGGGGCATACAGTCCACGCAACTGAACAAGAAGCAATAGAAGAGACTCTGCGCATGCTTGAGGTCTATCGCGAATTTATGGAAAACGTGCTGGCACTGCCTGTGATCATTGGGAGAAAATCTCCTGGAGAACGTTTTCCAGGAGCTGTGGAAACCTATACATTAGAAGCGATGATGCAAGATTGTAAGTCCCTTCAAGCCGGTACTTCCCATTATTTGGGACAAAACTTCGCTAAGGGTTCTAACATTCGCTTTAGCAATAAAGATGGACAAGTTGAATATGCCTATACGACCTCATGGGGAGTCACCACACGCATGATCGGCGCTTTGATTATGGCCCATGGCGATGATGATGGATTGCGGTTGCCTCCGCGCATTGCATCGAAACAGGTAGTGATCATCCCAGTGATTCCAAAACCGGAATGTGAGGAAGAGGTCCTTGCCTATGCCAATGCCATCGTTGACAGATTGAAGAAAGAGTCTTTTTATGGGTATCCCATCTCTGTCTTTATCGATAAAAGAGATAAGCGGGGAGGAGATAAAACGTGGGAATGGATCAAAAAAGGGGTCCCTATAAGAATTGAAGTGGGCCCTCGCGACATTGAAAGTGGAACGATGATGGTTAGTCGGCGCGATTTTCCTCATAAAGAGAAGATAAAAATCGAACTCGATCAAATTGGCAGTCAGGTCGTGTCCATTCTCGATGCGATTCAGAAAAACTATTACGACCAAGCCAAAAGCTTTAGAGATCTTTATATCCGACGGGACATCACCTCTTTTGAGGAACTCAAGGCTTTTTTCACCTCTGAAACTGAAAGAGGTTTTGTCCTAGCAAAATGGTGTGGTGATATCGAGACAGAAAAAATGCTCGATGAACTTAAAGTTTCTATTCGCTGCTTGCCCCTGACACAAAGCAGCATAGAGGGTAAATGCATTCTAACAG
>JABDDS010000088.1 GCA_013287465.1 Chlamydiota bacterium
GAATAAATGACGCAATAGCAAAGCTAGTAAAAGCCGTTGCTGCGATCAGCGATAATGTTCCGATCGTCGTCCAAGTTTTCATGGAAGAAACATTATCCTCATTTGCTTTGCGGTCGACAATTTTAAAAGCTGCGATCCCTATAACAAATAGAACACCAGCAATCAATAAAGGCGGACAATGTCCGGCGAGTATAGCATCCTTTGTTTGAATGAAGCAAGGAACAGCTGCTTCCCACAAAATTTTTATTCCAGGAATTAGATAATCAGTAATGCCTAATTGAATTTGTCTACCCGCCCAGCTTGCAACGATTACAGTTGTATCATAGGCTGAGGTAAGAAATTGAACTACTTCACTTTGAATTACTTGTAACGTCATATGTGACCTCCGATGTTATTTTATATCGATCGACGAAGGGGCACCCAATGCAGCTAGCTTCAAAATGGATGCAGAAATCGCGATGAAGCTGGTAAGCCCCCTGCTGAAGATCTCTTTTGGAAAAAATATGATCTGAAAAATGATCTCCAAAAAAACGGTTGGCTAGATAAGTGCTCTTCTGCGACTTTGAAGCGGGTAACGAATTAAAAAATATCAGAAAAATCTCCAGTTCTTGTGGATCTGCTTTTTTTTGCACCTCTTCATATAGGATAGGGAGTATAACATTAACCAGAATTTCCATGCACAAATCATCGCCAAAAATATTTATTGGAGAAGTTTGCCTGCTTTCTTCAAACATATAATGCCATCTCCAATAGTCATCATCATATCGTGGAATTACAGAACAAAGCTTATTGCGCATTAATATTAACGATTTCTTGTTACCTGTATAAATGTTAGGATCCCATTGACTTTTGATGTTTTCTATAAACTTTGTATTTTCTGGCATTTTACACAGCCTTACAAGCATGGATAAACGGCGCACAGGGTGATTTGAAGGCCTGATTTTGTTCAGCCGCAAAGCGGGCAAGATATAGTCAGTAAGGGGGAGTTTGGCAAAAATATCTGCCAAAAATTGATAATAGGGAGAATTTTTCCATAATTCTAGATAATGAGAATTAAAAAAATTGCATTTTCCCAATGCATAGGCAAAAAGAGCCTGTTCTTCGAGATGAGACAGCGACTTCAAATGAAAAAAAAGATCGCGAAAAGCTTCCGAGTTATTTTTATAACCCAATGCCATCGCCATTCCCGTGATAAAAGGACAATAAGAATTGCTTTTTTCTTCTAACATTTGTCTTTTTTGTTCTAAACGCCACATCGATGCAGATTGGAATAAAGTAGTTGTTTTTTTAGACGATAGGTTTTGGAAGAGATGGCGAGAACAATAACCACTACCAGCAAAAAAATGGTGGGGATATAACTCTAAATCGATAAGTTTTGTCAGCCGGGATTCAGCAATTGTTAAGTGTTTTTTTAAGTGCGTGCGCTCTAAAGCTCTCCCCTCAGAAGTCAGTATGGAACGTTCTTTGTTGCTTTGCCAAAAAGAAACATGAAGAATAACATGATCATAGTTTTTGTCTAAATGATGTCGATGATGGTACCAACTATCTTCGGAAAGATGAAGTTCGACATCACCACGATACTCTTTGTCGCCAATTCGAAGATGAGCTTTTAGAAAGTCGGGACCAGCCTCATTGTTCCAGATGCCAGGAGAGAGTACAGTGATCGGAATATTATCTATGGTGTGAAGGTTCTTAAAATATTTTTGTTCTAACCACATGACTTGTATATGCCTTTCTGTCAGACAGTTGTAGTGATCTGATGTTTCAGCGACCTCATGAGAACAAAAAGTTGTTTTTGGTGGAATAGTGACGAGCTTTTGATAGATATTCATATTTGTCCAGATTTTGAAGGCTTATCTAAGCATAAACGATTTTCATGAGCAAGAAAAAAAAGAAAAATTCTTGACGAATATTTAGAGCAGCTGTTAAAAATCGAAGTTCTTAGGGCTCGTAAATAAACAACTTCCCGATCTTAAACTGCGCGAAAGTTCCCGCGGTTGGACTATCGCAAGAGGGTTAATATTAGACAATATGAACCCTCTTGCGATAGGTCCAACCCCGGGGCTTTGGCACAGTTTAAGATGCGGAAGTTATTTATTTACGAGCCCTTATGCCGTATGATCAAAAAATCTTTTCTTAACGGAGAAATATTGTGAAAAAAACACTTCCTATTTTGTTGACGAGTACAATGCTCTCTATCTTCAGTCTGTATGCCGAGGTAGATACTCAGGATATTGGCACGGCAGAAATAGACGCTGAATCGCCTAAGGCGGAAGAAGATTCTCGCGGGCCATTCAAAATCAATCTAAGCGGTGATTACATTTGGGGAGCAAGTGTTGATAACTGCCATCGTTTAGGTGACGTGACATTTGCTACAGCAGATGTTGAGTTTAACTTCATTTATTACTATGACGAATGCTTTCAAGAGGGTGCTTCGATAGCTCTCGTATATGAAGACACTTATCTAGACCTCTCTAAAAATCCTTATTTTTCACAAAAAAATTATGAAATGGGGTGCCTTCTTTTCAACGTTTTTACAAAACGTTTAGAAGACTGGGAATGGCGTGCCCAAGCTAGCCTTAACTTTGACAACCTTCCTCATTGGAACTTTTCTGATTACATGAACTATGATATACTCGCGTGGGGACGTTATGCATGTTGGCCTAATTTAGGAATTCATGCCGGATGTTTTGTTCAGACGGGAATGGAATTTAATCGTGTCTATCCGATCATCGGTCTTGATTGGGAAATTGATTCCCGCTGGAAGCTCAATTTAGTTTTTCCAGTAAATATCTCTGCTGTGTACACAATCGATCCTGCATGGTCGGTGGCTCTTGCAGGGCGCTTTATCACTCAACGTCACCGTACAAAAAGAGATGAACCAGTTTCACAAGCTCTTTGGATCTATCAGACAGCCGGTGCAGAATTTGCTCTTAATTACAATCCCTTAAAATCAATCTTTGCGAATGTTCATGCAGGGTATTCATTTGGAGGGCATTTGACGATTAGAGATCATAACTATCATCATCCCAGACGCCTTCGATTAAACGGAGCTCCTTATGCTGGTGCTGAAGTCGACCTGCACTTTTAATGAATATAGCTTCTCAACAACACGTTGTAGCTCATTATGGCACGTGGGAGTCTCCCATATCTGCTGAAAAAATAGCAGAAGGGGCGACTACAATTTTAAATATGCTCGTTGATGGCGGACTCACTTATTGGTGTGAAATGCGTCCCACTAATAAAGGGCGTTATACCATCGTCTCTTGTGATTCAAAAGGATTAGTTCAAGATATTACACCAGCAGACTTTAATGCACGCACCTTTGTGCATGAGTATGGTGGGGGAGCTTTCACTGTCGATAGCGGAGTCGTTTACGTTTCAAATGCACAAGACCACGCAATTTATGTGATCCATCCTGGGTTGCCACCAAAAAAACTCACTGAAGGGCAACAGAAAATCACACATAATGGAAGCTCATTCTGGAGTGGGACTCGCTTTGCCGATATGCAGTCCACTCCTCTCGGTCTGGTAGCAGTTGGAGAAGAGCATTCTATGGAAAAACCTGTAGAAAATTTTCTAGCTCTCATAGACACTTCGACAGGAGAGTGTAAAAAACTTGCCACCGGATATGATTTTTATTCCTCCCCAGCAGTTAGTGTCGATGGAAAAAATGTGGCATGGATTTGTTGGAACCATCCTGAAATGCCATGGACAACTACAGAATTGTGGACAGCAGAACTCACTCCCCAAGGGACTTTAAAAAATCAGCAACGCATTCCTTCTGATGTGCCAGAGGCTTTTTTTCAACCACAGTGGTCTAAAGAGGGCATTCTTTATTTTGTTACCGATCGCGATAAAGGATGGTGGAACCTTCATCGCTATATTGATGGTTGCGTTGAAAATGTCTGTCCAATGGAAGCTGAAATGGCAGAACCTTTATGGTCTTTTGGGCGCTCTACCTATGCTTTTTTAGGTAGTAAAATAGTTTTTGCCTATAACCATCAAGGTAGATGGCAGCTGGCGATTTTAAATCCAGAGACAAAAGAATGGCGTCCATGCAACCGCAACAGCCAGTTTATTCAGCAATTGCGTTCAGGGGGGAATTTCGTTCGATTTTTGGAACTTCCCGCTAATCAGAATGAGGCGCTTGTTCAGTTAGATGATACACCTGGATATCCAATCCACATTCTTAGAAGAGCTCCGGTGAGTCTAGACGAAGGAGATATTAGCGCTTCGCAGCATATAGCTTTCCCCAGCGGATCGCATACGGCTTATGGATTGTACTATCCTCCAAAAAATAAAAATTACAGCGCGCCAGCAGGAGAGAAACCTCCATTAGTCGTTATGATTCATGGAGGCCCAACAGGGCAATCGGCCGCCGGATTTCGATTAAAGCATCAGTATTGGACGACACGCGGATTTGCTGTTTTGGATGTGAATTATGGAGGAAGTACGGGATATGGAAGGGAGTATAGGAAGCTTTTAGATAAAGCTTGGGGGGTTATTGATGTTGATGACTGTGAGAATGGAGCTCTCTTTTTGGTGAAGCAAGGATTAGTAGATCCGAATAAACTAGTCATTCGTGGTGGTAGTGCAGGGGGATATACAACCTTAGCTGCACTAGCCTTTCGCAAAACGTTTAAAGCCGGGGCTAGTTACTATGGAGTTGCTGATATTACGGCTCTAGCTTACGATACACATAAATTTGAGAAGCTATATATGGATCAGCTTGTCGGGAAATATCCTGAGGAGAAAGCTATTTGGGAAGCTCGTTCACCAATTAGTTCTGTTGACACCATTAACGCCCCCTTGATTATATTCCAAGGGGAAAATGATTTGATCGTTCCTAAAAACCAATCGATAATGATTTATGAAGCTCTCCAAAAACGAGGCATTAAAAGTGAGTTGCATATTTATCCCGGAGAAGAACATGGCTTTAGACAGTCCCAGAATATTATTCACTCACTAAAACGAGAAACCGAATTTTATCTCGAGCAATTTGGATTGAATAATTCTTGACATGAAACATACAAAAAGATTAACTTATCCCTTCTATTCAGAAACACTCTCCCATTCGCTCGGGTGGTGAAATGGTAGACACTAGAGACTTAAAATCTCTTGGGAGCAATCCCGTGCTGGTTCGAGTCCAGTCCCGAGCATCTTTTATCCTCAACCACTTACATTCTTTCTAAATTCGTGCATCTTCCGTAATGAAGGTGTGCGTACGCAATTTTTACGCACTCGACCACAACACACCAGCACAATTGATTCCTTTTGTGTTGATTTTCTGTCCACATTCTCGTTTTTCTGGCGTGATTGGCGTGGCAGGCGTGACATTACAGGAGAAAACCCTGTCACGCCAAACAAATGTGATGGCGTGGCAGGCGTGACAAATTTCAGATATCCATTATTTTTCCCCATCCTCAAAACCAATCAATTTTATCTTGAGTTGCGTAAAAAGTGCGTAAATCATCCAAAATATAGAACAAATTCATTTTCTCAGCATAATTCAAGAGTAATAACACATGAGATTGTTAATCTCTTGTTGCTGTCTATTCCGTTTGTTGCTATTCTGTTTTACTTAATAGGAGGCTCTTATGGGAACAATTCGTGAGTATAAACGTAAAGATGGTTCTAGTTCATTTCATGTAGAAGTTCGATTGCGAGGATATCCTCCACAGCGAGCATCTTTACGCAATCGTTCATTAGCAAAAAAATGGATACAAGACGTAGAGAGTGCTATCCGTGATGGGCGTCACTTTAAAACAACGGAGTCAAAACGTCATACTGTAGGTGAGATGATTGATCGATTTATCGATGAATGGTTGTCAAAATACCCCGATCGTCAAAAGAAGCAATCGAGCTATCTAAATTGGTGGAAAAAATATTGCGGGCATTTGTTGCTTTCAGACCTTACTCCAGCTGTCATAGCAAAAGGTCGAGATCAATTACTTAGCGAAACCACAGTACGAGGTGGTTTGCGCAATCCAAGTACCTGTAACCGATTTTTGAGTGCTTTTGGCAAAAATTTGCAGGTCGCCACAAAAGAATGGGGATGGCTGGAAGATAGCCCAATGCGCAATGTCTCTAAACCTTCAGAGGGGGAGGGAAGGGAACGATTCCTTTCCATTTCTGAAAGGGATCAACTTTTATTGGCTTGTGGTCAATCCCGCAACCCGAATTTATTGCCGATTGTATCTCTTGCAGTCATTACAGCAATGCGCTTTAGCGAAATCGCCGGATTGCGATGGAATGACATCGATTTTGAAAGGCGTACAATCACCCTGTGGCGCACTAAAAATGGTGACAAGCGCGTAATCCCATTAACGGTGGAGGCAGAGGCCATTTTTAAAGGATGTTCTACGTTTGGAGCTAGTGGGGATGAATTAGTTTTTCGGGCGCAACGTAATGCCGGTAAAGAGCAAAAGGTTTCTGTTCGAGAGGCTTTTGAAAATGCTGTAGAACGGGCTGGGATCAAAAATTTTCGTTTTCATGATTTACGACACACAGCCGCTTCATACATGGCTATGAGCGGTGCAACACAAGGTGAATTAATGGCGATTTTAGGACACCGTTCCCCTGCAATGACTCGTCGATATGCACACTATAGTCAAGATCATCTTTCAAAGATGCTTGAAAAAACGTCATTAAAAACTATTAATAATATGAAGAAGGAAATATAGGATGTCGTATACCACTACACATATTGAAGAATTTGATAAAGACACACAAAATTCGTACAAAATATTATCACTTGCAGATACACCAGAAGGTTTTGTGCAACAACTCAAAATTCATATAAAATGTTTATCAGAAGATAA
>JABDDS010000089.1 GCA_013287465.1 Chlamydiota bacterium
GAACTCCAACAATGTTTTAAAGCTTTAGAAGAATCTATAAAACTATGGACAAAAGAACTAGGCCCACAAGGTTACCTATCCTTTATTTCCTAACACTTACAAGAAAATTCAGTGGCCTATTTTACTTTTACCCTGTAAATGGTTACCAAAAATCAATTTTTGAACCGCCGAAACTTCCATTTCCAATCTTTGAATAGATTTTTTCTAGAGATAGTAAAATTTGTCTGTACTTGGAGGCATATCTTTGCTAAAGTCTCGACTTCGACATATTCTTTTGAGGTCATAAATGAAGCTTGGACGCTATCTGCTCTGTTTGCTTTTCATGCTACTTGTTGTGAATATCAGCTTTGTCCATGCGGGCAAGTCAGACGCTGACATACTATTCAAAGACTATTTGGGTAAGGCTCAGGCACAGCTAGAACAATCAAATGTCTTAATGAATAGTTGTAGCTTGGTTCCTCAAACATATATGGAAGAAAAAATTGCTCTTCTGGAAAAAGCGATTGCTTGTTGTCAACAGGCCATCAAAAATTATAACGAGATCTTAAATCATAAAAGCGCAAAAAAGGATCGATCAAAACAAACGGTAGCTGAATGCAAAGTAAAGATCGAGATATGCAATCAACAGATTAATTATTTAACATCCATGATCGATTACTTCAGAGTATTCGATGACATCATAAAGAAAATAGCGCTGGGGGATTCCTTAAGGCAACAACAAAGCTCTCTTTCAAGTCTAAATGAAATGGTTTTAACGATTGCGAATTTAGAGTCTGCCAAAGAGGTTTACGACAAAACAATTCAGCTTTGCCAAAAAGCTCTAACTCTGATCCAACCATTCCCAATGAATGGTGATAAATTGCTATTAAGCAATGTAATTACAGATCTTGAAGTCAGTATCAGAGACAGTACGAACAAAATCAGCACTTGGAATAAGAAAATCGCTGCTGAAAAGCAAGTATTGATTCAGCACCTGGCTGAACTGAAAGAAAAAGCAAATTTTTTAGATTCTCAGGATCTCTATAGCCTCCATAAGCAAATGGCTGGACTTGTGCAAGGATTAATCACTTGTGGAGAGGATCGAGTGGATGAATTAGTTGCTTTGACTAGCGCTATTTCGGGTGCTGAAGCGCAGATAAAGGCCGATTCGTTCACAGACTTAAACGCACCTCTATCCGAAGAGGCTTTCTGGCAAAGAGAGGAACTTCGCAAAGAAAATTTCTTTAGATATCTACCTCTTAATGGAACTTTAGCAGGAAGCCATTACATCAATTTCTTTTCTCATTTGGAAAAGGAAAACTACCCAATTATTATCCCTCTGGACGGGCAGTTTGGAAACATTACCGATCCATTAATGTCTAAAGGAAAGGAATACTCACTGTACGATTGGCAATCTCACCGATTTCTGATCCAACATCATTCTCCACCACCATCTCTATCTGTACAAGTATACAAAGACGATCAACTTGTGCATGAAGAGAAAATTGCAATTCCTCGCCAAGGCACAGATGAATGGGATCGTTATTTGGTTAATGGAATGATAATTAGCCCTAACACGTTGTTAAGAAAGCAATATGGACTGAATTTACGACTGACCATAACTCCAGATCCTCATGAAAAATTCTCCATGCTTATTAGCCAAAAGGGTTCTATCACCGGATATGACTACGCGATCTCCTTGGATGAAACCCCTCTCTACCAATTCCATTACATTGCATCTCCTCCATGGCAGCTAAATGAACTTACCAAACCTCATTTACATGCGATTGAAAAACCGATTGACAAATCCTATTCGGTGCTCCCTGTTCTCGAGAATAAAACCTTAACAATTTCAACTATTGATCATCAGATTTTAAATAATTTCGTTGAAGAACTAAATAGGGATCCTATAGCAATTGCTCAATATGTCTACAATGAGATTGAATTAGTCGACCCTTTCTTATTCAAAAAAGAAGACGTTTTTTATCCCTCAAAAATTTACAGAAGTCCTTATAGAACATTCTTAGAAAAGCAAGGTTCCCCTTGGGAGCAATGTAGACTCCTTGTAGAACTCTTGCGCTTAGCAGGACATCAAGCGAACTGCGCAACTGGAAGCGTTTGTTTGCTTCCCCATGATTTTGTTGAGAAGATGTTGTTCAAACAGATCCCCGGGGATAACCAAGTTTCCCTCAACTATCCTTGGGTAGTATTTTTGAATGGAGAAGAATGGGTTTCTCTTTTTCCTTGGATGAAAGAAATGCAAGTAAAAGAGGGATATGATCTTTATAGCCTAATGCCGGAAGAATATGCGACAGCTGACCGGTGGATCTTGAAGTACCTAACCAATGATGAGAAGATCATCAGGCAAATTGGAGTAGATGGAAATGATACAGCAGGCGTGCTATTTGCTCGTTTTGTCGAAGAAGAATTGCGCAAACAGGGCCTTTCATTGGATGATGTGGGAATCCAACGCTCAATACGCAAACGGCAGTATGTTTCTTGGAACGATTTTCTTCGTCCTCAGATGCAAGACGAAACTTTCACCATTGATGATTTATCAACGGATTCTCATCTTTTTGCTAAAATGAGGTTCGAGATCTCTTCAAAAGAAAATCCGGATAAAAACATAGAAAGTGATTGGATAACAACAGAAGGATGCGACTCCAATACATTCCCCATCCATTTTTCTCCATGCGATGGAGACTGTCATCTCATGCACTTCGGAATTGGAAATGGAAGCGAGCTACAATTGAAATCAGACCAAACAGATCTCTCATTTGATATCAAGGTGATTTGCGAAAACAATACGAAAACATTCTCCATTGCGAAAGGAACAAGCGCTGTTCTTTGTTTTTATTTTGGCAGCTCAAACGCCAAAATTCCCTCAATCTTTGCTGGTAAATTTAAAAACAGCTCCGCTGAAGAAAAAACTCACGCCCTTCTTTCTTTTATCGGAATGAATTATTTTGACAAATGCGCTCGAGCAGAAAAGGAGCTTGCAAGGCTGCATAAAGTATCTCCCAAAACATTCTTTGGTTGCGGGTTGGCGAAGCTTTCTCCAGATCTCTCCAAAGGCCCTCTTAATGGGATTCTAGAGTTAGTTTATCCTCAAGTCGACATGCAGTGTGTTTATTCCAATGATTTTAATGCTAAATATCCATTTGCATGGCATCAAGAAAAACATTTTAATGATAAGCAGTACGCAGCATTAGTCAATGTCGATTTTTCCTCAAATGAACATCAAGTATTGCGGGAGGTTTTTCAAGATCCTTATGCTATTTCAACAGTAAAACTTCTTCAAATAGCTCATCAAGAGCACCGGGGCAAGGGACTAGAAGGCATAGGTTTCCTCGTCTTTACCAAACAGAGCTTTTCCGATGCTGAAGACTTTCCAGAACTGGCTCAATGGATTCATTTTCCTCATCTAAAAAATCTTAACCTAAGAAAAGTCAAAGCCTCTGCGGGTGGTCAATGGGCCACTACAAGAAAGTTGTTGGGGTGCCGAAAAGGCAATCACAAGCGCATCAGCTTAAATCAGAGTTTTTCTTACGCCTACATGACTCCCGGTCCTATATGTAGTCGAGATGGAAATGCCCTTACCTATTCGTCTTATAAAGGGATGGGGACTCTTCTTCAAGCTCCTAGAGAACAGATTGCAATGATTTCAGATAATTCTCGAATTCTTAATGGTGGGTTTGGATCAAGACTTCCCGATGGGTGTATTGACGCAATGGCAGCTGGAAAATTAGAACTGATTCCGTACAACAATAACCTTATATTGGCGTTTACACCTCCCTCTGATGAAAATACTCCAATTCCACTCTTGCCGGGAATGAAGTTGGAGAGATCAAATATTTTTTCCCATCAAAAATTTGACGTCGGCACGGATGTGCTTTCTTCGACATGGAAAGCTGAAGTTAGATTAGAACATAAAGGATTGGGAGATTTTTTTGCAGATCCCGTTGATGTCGTTTCGGGAGCTTTTTATATCGATGAAATCGATCTTAGCTTACCGGGACCATTCCCTCTTGAAATACGCCGCAATTACAACAGCCAAAGTCCTATCTATTCATCCCTTGGATTTGGATGGAAGCTAGGATTAAATCCTGAGCTTGTTGAAGAAGAAGATACACTTCTTGCAGTGGAGGAAGATGGAACAGTCATTGTCTATCGATTCAATCCTAATAGTTCTAGATGGGAAGTCTTTCCAGAAGATAATCCAGAACTTCGCAACTATAACAAAAGAGGGATGGGAGGAACTACGAACCCATTCCATGCTTATATCGAGCATGGGGATTTTTATACTCTTCACGGTTCTGATGGTTCCAAGCGCATTTTTGACAATTATCGGCTTCAAAAATGGATTGATCATGGGGGCAATACTCTTGCTTTCTCCTATAAAAATGGATACCTATCCCGAATTGAAAGTTCAAATGGAGGATATCTAGGCTTCTGCTACAATCATGAAGGACTGATCTCTGAAGCTTATGCCAAAGATGGAAGACGCATCTACTACAGCTATGATTCTCGAGGAAATCTAACCAAGGTGACGTTACCGAACGATGCATCAATTGTTTATGACTATGATCATGCTCACCGAGTTGTTAAAGAGACCAAGCCACATGGACGTGTATTAATAAATCATTATGATGATCAAGGGCGTGTAGATAAACAGTACTCCCCTATTGGCCCTCAGCAAGAAATGCAGACCAGCGCCACATTCAACTATTTCGATGGATTGACAATAGCAAAAGATGCCGCAGGATCTGCTGTTGAGTACCATATCTTTCAAAAACAGATCTACAAAACAATAGATCCAGACGGATACCAGACCCTTCAATCGTGGTTCGTTGATGATCATACGTGGTTTGATGCAGAAACAGCTTCTATTCAACCTTGGAATCGGTCCGGCGGATGGATGAGAAGCTTAAAAGAAACTCAAGACAAACGTGGACTAATCACACAATACCGTTATGATTCTCAAGGCAATCCAACAACAATTTCACTTATTGGAGATGACCTTACAGGGAATGGAGATAAACAAGTCGCAAAAGAACTGACTTACAACACACTCAATCTCTGTACATCTGAAAAAACTTTAAATAAAATCACAACAATCACTTATGATGATCGTTTTCTTTATCTCCCTAAACACATTGAAAAGCAATGTGATGGGGTTTGCATCTCATTTGCAGACTTTGCTTATACAAATACAGGGGCGGTTAGCATTGAAAATCACTCGGGTGCAATCACTCATTGGAATTATGATTCGCGCGGGTTTCCCACACAAAAAATCAGAGAAACAGGGACTCAAGATCCAGATGTCGTGACCTATTACCGATATAACGATCAAGGTCAATGCGTTGAAATCAAAACAGCAGATGCCCTTCAACAGACTGACTACGATATTATGGGGAATCCATTCCGTTCGTATGTCTATAGTCCATCCGGCACGTTGCTTTCAGCAAACTTCTGTCAATACAACCTCAATAACCAGCTTATTTGGAATCAAGAGGCTAATTCTTTAAATACCAGCCACTTTGATTACAACGCCTCTGGAACTGTTAAAGCAATCAGAAAAGGATTGAGCAAAGCGACTGTCAATGATCAGCTTGGTAGCGAAGATGCGGGAGTTGGTTATACCCTTTTTGATTATGACCCTAGAGGACTGCCCACAAGAGAAACTGACCCACTTGGCAACTCCATGATTCGTGAATTCGATCGTCTTGGCAGGGTCATTCATTCTACAAAACAAGGACTCACCACTTCCATTTCCTACGAAGCCGGAGGATTAATTGCAGAGATTATTTCTCCAAGAGGAGGAAAAAAATCGTCCTTCTACACAACTAATGGCCTATTGAAAAAAGAAACTTATCCAGATGGCACTGAAAGCACAGTCACTTATGATTTTTCTGGACGACCTATTACAGAGACTTGTGGATCTGTTTCTTGGAGTATCGCTTATGACGATGCAATGCATCAACATACGCGTACTCATATAGCAACAGGAATCACTGAAGTGCAAACCTTTGATCAGAGAGGAAACTGTACTTGTTCTGTCGATGGAGAAGGCTATGTATGGACCAAAGAATATGATGGACTCAATCGGATAGTTAGCGAGACAGCCCCAGACGGACGCAAAACTACTTGGAGTTATCTTGGCGACACTGTGATTTCTCATCTGTCAAATGGAGAGATGCAAATACAGCGTTTTGAAGCAGGAGAAGTTGTTGAAAGTGGTCTGTTATCTTCAGAAGGCGTTCTCTTGAACCATGCCACAATAAAGATTCATCCAGAATCTAGCATTCGAGAAGAAGTGCATGGCGACATCACCACTTATACATGTTACAACACATTCGGATTGCCTATTGTCGTTCAAAAAGGCACTCTCAAGACCATTTTTCAGTATGATGTTTGTGGCAACAACATTTCGACAACTGACGGAGAGGGAAGAACAACCACTCAAAAACTAGATTCTCTAAAACGTCTTGTTAAAAAAACACTTCCCGACGGAACCATCATTACCTATGATTATGATGAAGATTCAAATTTAATAGCCTCTCATATGCCGGAGGACGTTACATGGAAAGCCTCTTATGACCTTATGAGAAGAAAATGTGCAGAAGAGGTGCAAGCTGACAGACAATCGACCCAGAAAAAAGAGTACCGTTATGAGAATGGACGATTAGCTTCATCTATAGACCCACTGAACCGCACACACACCTATACCTACGATGCACTTTCGCGATTAATAGAAGAACATGTCGATGGACAATCCCGCCTGTTTGGCTACGATAAACGTAGCTTACTCACCACCGCTGAACAATTT
>JABDDS010000090.1 GCA_013287465.1 Chlamydiota bacterium
CCTCTTTTAAAACTAAGGGTTCTGTCGATTTTTGGGTTCTTTTGAGCCGATTTTCGATTCAAATTATAGGGGTAATATCACAATCGTATATGACCCCTATAATTTGAATCGAAAAGTGGCCAAAATAATCCCAAAAATCGAAGAACCCTTAGTTTTGAAAGAGGTCTAAGTTAGATCGCAATTTTTTCGAGATCCAAGTCTAATTCAATATTTTCTTGATGTTCTGTCGGCGATAACGAAAGCGATGCCAATTCGTGATACAGCGCGCTAATTTGTTTTTTTCCAGTAAGATGCCCCATCAGGCACAAACGGATGTCTTTTTCTGTTCCTAAGCTCATATTTGTATGCTTATCTTTAAAACCTTCCCATTTGATAACTGTTGGATGTTTAACTCCAAAGCGCTTTGCGAATGCATCTAGAGTCATTTCCAAATAGAACCGAATAAAGCGGACTTCATTCCCTGTTAATTTCACCTGTTTATGGCAAAGCATTAATAAGACAATTTTTTCTAACTTACTGTAGTTGATATTAGGCACCCATTTCCCTTCGACTTTTACCATTGGAACGTGGCGAAGCACGATGGGAAATCCACACCCGTAATCAATAAACTGATTCAAAATCTTCTTTTCCATGGTATTTATACTCCAATCTCATATGTTGTGATAATAATCATTTTGGTTACTTCGTCAAAAGAGATAAAAACTCTCAGGTCTCGAGCATCCAATGTCAAGCCCCGTACAGCATAATGCCATTTGTGATAGGCTTCATCAAAGTCGTCTTCTTTTTTCTCATGAAATCCATTTAAAAGAACATATAGCACCTCGCGACGTGTTATTCCTCGTTCCCCTTCTCGTTGTTCCAAATGTAAACATGATAGATACCTGCCAGATTCTATACAGTGCTTTACGAGATCAAGCAAACGATCATTTTTTGGAGGCCGATCAGTCTTACGTTTCATATGTAGCTATCGGGCTCATTTCCAAACATTCATATCTATACTTGTATTGTAAATAAAGTACAATTTTCAGGCAATGATTATTAACATCTAAGAAAAGGGTCAGGCCTGGAGAGCAACGAATCAAAAAAAATACTAGATTTTTTATATTCAATAGTAGACTTCTTTCGAAACTGCAATCCCGTGCCTCTGCCTGTGCCTGTGCCTCTGCCCGCCCTTCCCCGATTATTTTTTTCGTTGAGCCATTTTGACTTGACAGTGTACTAGCTTAATTTCTTTTAAAGTTTAATCGGGGAAGGGCGGGCAGAGGCACAGGCACAGGCAGAGGCACGGGATTGCAGTTTCGAAAGAAGTCTAGTGTACAAAAAATGGGGTCATTGACCCCCATTTCAACAAAGCGAAAGAGGGCTTTCGCACTTCTAAGGAAATACTTCAAGTTTGTTTTTTAATCGAAGCGAATTTTCCTTTTCGGTATCAGCGGCGTGCCGCTTGGGGACTCCAAACGCTTCGCGTGGTAATAAAAGACTCTTGGTATGGGTGAGAACCTATTGTTACTCGTATCCTCCAGATCCTTCATACTCTGGTTTCATTTTATCCCTGAGATCAGACCTCTCTTTGCGCCCCTGCGTTTAAACGGAAGTTCCACTTTTTGACTGGGTGCTTTTTGCTGTTGAATGAAATCAAAGAATTGTGACACAGTATTTTCATATATTGAACGTGCCTTAAAAATCGATTTTGAGCATATTCTTGGTGTGTTTTATTTATAAAAAACAAAAAGAGAGGAATATATGACAATAAACACAAACAATGAAAATCCAGCTGCTTTTTGTCCTCATCAATACTATTCAATGCCTGATACAGGTCGTCAAAATCCTCTAGAACCTCACACCACAACACAACCTACTTCATCAGAAACTCCTCAATCGCTATCTTCTAGAATACAGCTTCCCTTTGCCTCTCCATCTCCCGCTCCCTCTATGCCACAAATAAAACCTTCTATAAGTTTTGGATTAAAGCTCACACTATCAGCATGCCTACAGAATCCAAAATCAACCGAAAAACCAAAACCACCTTCAGAACAAGCACTTACACAGGAAGTTCCTCAGAAATCTGAACATGTTTCCAAACCAAAAAAAAGGAAGCTAGATGAAGCTCCCTCAGATAAAGTTCCTCAAGAAATTAAACATTATACTAGATTTCAGAAAAGGCAACTAGAAATGTCTTCCAAAACCACAAAAAGGCGGATTGACATAAAGGTCTAATTCTTCTATGCTCCGTGTGTGATGTGTGAATTTTTCGTTGCCGTGAATGCGGAGACAGAGAAATTCACGCATCGTGTTCCGTAATAATAGTCCAGCGTATTCATATGCCCTTCCTTTCCATCTTAGACCTTCATCTCGAACTTGATACTGCAGAAGGGATACAACAGATCCTTTGTGGAGTTAGTTTAGAAATTGATAAGGGAGATTCTTTTGGTCTCATTGGAAAGTCGGGAAGTGGCAAGAGCATTTTGGCACAAGCGATCATGCAGCTTCTTCCCAGAGGAGCTCGCATTACGAAGGGAAAAATTTCGTTCGATGGAGAATGCATCCATAGTAAAACTCCTCAAGAGATGAGATTTATTCGTGGTAAAAGAATTGGGATGATCTTCCAAGATCCAATGAGGTCATTAAACCCAACAATGCGCGTTGGGTTACAAATTGGGGAGACCCTTCGCTTTCACAATAGGCTAAGCCCCACTCAAGCGCGTACACGCACGTTAGACCTTTTGCATCTTGTGGGCATTGCAGATCCCGTTAAGACTTATGATGCCTACCCTTTTGAACTTAGCGGTGGGATGTGTCAAAGAGTGACCATTGCGATGACACTAGCAGCAGAGCCGCAACTTTTAATTGCTGATGAGCCAACGACCGCCCTTGATGCAACAGTTCAAGGACAGATTCTCGACTTACTAAAAGAGATCAGAAGAGAATTGGGCATGACCCTTTTATTGATCACTCATGATCTGGGGGTGATTGCAAGTGCCTGTGAACATGTTGGCGTGATGCAAAAAGGGGTTATCATAGAGAAGGCAACCGTTAATAATTTGTTCTATTCTCCTCAACATCCCTATACAAAAGAGCTTTTTGCCTCTCAAGCAGGATATTTACAACGATGACATCTCCACACTCCCCTCTTCTCGAACTCAGTAAAATTTCAAAAATTTTCACTCGCGGCAGACAGTATCTATACGCTCTGGATAGCATCGATCTCATCATCGACACTAATAAAGTCGTCGGGCTAGTGGGCGAATCTGGCTGTGGCAAATCGACCCTTGCCAAAGTGATTATACAATTAGAGCCTCCCTCTTCTGGGGAATTATTTTTCCAGGGACATAACAGCAAAAAATTTTCAAAGACTCAAAAAAGAGCATTGTCGAAACAAATTCAGATGGTTTTTCAAGATCCCTACAGTTCCTTGAATCCTCGCATGTCAATAGAGGATATTGTGGGAGAAGGAATCGACATCCATGGCCTAGCTGAAGGGGAAGAACGAAAAGCGAAGATTCTCACTCTTCTCAATGAGATGGAATTGCCAGAAGATACCCTTCATCGCTATCCAAATGAATTTAGCGGAGGACAACGGCAGCGGATCAACATTGCAAGAGCTCTTGCTGTAGATCCTCTGCTGGTAGTCTGCGATGAACCTCTTTCGGCTCTTGACAGTTGCACCCAAAGAAAGGTCATGAAGCTTCTCATTGACCTTAAGAATCAACGTCAACTTGCTTATTTATTTATTTCTCATGATCTTAACGCTGTCCGGGCGATTGCCGACACAGTCATCGTGATGTACCTTGGAAAAATCATTGAAAAAGCCCCTACAGCGCGCCTTTTTGCAGTTCCTGCACATCCCTATACCAAGGCATTGATATCGGCAATTCCTATTGCTGATCCAGAGAAAGAAAAGCAGCGTTCTCGTCTTCGCATTATAGGAGATCCTCCGTCTCCTCTTAATCCCCCTCCTGGATGTCCGTTTCATCCTCGTTGTCCTGAAGCCCTTCCTATTTGCTCTCAAAGAGCTCCTTTAATGAGACGAATCTCAGAAGGGCATACAGTAGCGTGTCACCTATGGGAAACAGTTCCTAAGGAGCTGGCATCAGTTTAATTAAAGTTCCTGCCTGTCCTTCAAAAAACATGTTTCCATTATAATAAGGTTGAACCATAGTCCCTTGCGTCATCGCTGGCAGCAAAGGAGAGCGTGCAAGCTCTTCTCCTGTCGCTGCGTTTCTCCATACAACAAAGTCATTGATGTTATTACCTGGAATTTCTGGACCAGGAATATCTGTTCCAACAAGTACCCGATTTGTTTGTGAACCAATGAGTGTTGTAAATTCTGTAGTTGTTTGCTCTGCTTTCCAAACCATCTCTAATCCACCTGCAGTAATAGTGAGAGCTGCAATTTTTCCTGGTAACGAATCACTGGCATAAATTAAATTGTTCTCAGGATCTGCAGAAACAGACATAGGAGCCCAACTAATTGCTTGAGTACCGTCAGGACCTTGAGTAGAAAAAGCCTCTTCTACTAAAGGTGGAATAGGATCTCCCTCAAACGGTTGAAATTTGTACAGTTTTGAGGAATCCCCTTGATTAATAGCGATTACGTCTAGAGCAGTGGAAGCTGGAAGCGTGTTAGTCTGAGCGACAACCCAATCATTCATCACAACGAAAGAAGTACATAGCGTTTGGCCACTTGAAACAAACGGCTCGGGAGTCCATGAGTTGTCCAAAATGAATTTTCCTTCACGGACTTCATAACGGATAGCTGTGGTCGGTTCTAATAAGTAAACATACTCTTTTTCATTGAATCTGCCTATCGTAGGGCGAGCTCCCACAGGGGCTGGCAGAGTAATATTATCAATTATTCGCATCGTTTGGGGATTGATTGATAGTAAAATAGAAGCAGGAACATCCGTAGGGTCCGGACATTGTAATAAAGCATCCGGACCTTGGATTGAACACCCAGCCTGACGATAAACAGATTTCATGACAATGATACCATCAGATGTAGCGTTGAATCCATTAAATGAAGTATTTTTCGGCTCTGCACCCCCAGTTGGAAGGGTTAATGTGTCGATGATCACCCCATTCTTATTGAGCTTTGCAAGGCGATAGCCATAGCTAACATAGATAAAACCATCCTGTAGTATTCCCATTGAACCAGGATAGTCCCATTCTCCGTTGATACTAGTATTGATAAGTTGATTATACCAGATGGGACCAAGTGTAGTAGGGGCTACTTTAGCGACAAATGCGCCCACAGAGCCAGCCACATCACCATATCCTCCACCATAGATGAAGAGATCGTTTGGACCGAGGTAAGACATATTATACCCAGATGGGTACACCATTGGAGAATTCAAAATATCTACGGTATTATTACCCGAATATGATCCTCCGAATGTAGCTTCTGGAAAGACGTGAGAACGACCAGAATTATAGTGTTCAAAAGCCTCTAAGGATGGATACCAAGGGGGATTAGGAGGAATAATCAAGAGGGTTACCGGAGAATTATCGCTAACAGAAAATAAGTAATACCCATCTTTTGTTTGAGGAAGGTCTGCTATTCTATAACCTGGGTTGTCTATTTTTATACCAGCAAAGGGATATGTATGATGAGGGATTGTGGTACTGATCGTTAGATTCAACCCATCGACTGTATAATTTTGATATGAGAGAGGTCCTTGCCCATCAAGAGCAAGTTTAATCTGCAAAGGAGAAGTTGTTTCAGTTGCTGAAACATCAAAAAACAAGCCACTTTCGGTATAACAATTCTCAGTAGTAAATAACATTGACAGACAAAGAGCATTAAATAGAGATCGAAATAACAAGTGCATTTGCATAGCCATTACCTGTACGTAGAGTGTTTTTTACCTGATTATTTACCTTTTTTAGTTCACCTTGCCCTAAATAAAAGAAACGGTAACCAATTTCCAATGAGTGATTTTCCCAAATATGATTAATCCGCCACCCCAAACCTGCTGTGGCACTAAAGACAACAGTGTTTTTTCCGGAAAATATATGATCTGGAATAGTGATTCCTCCATCAAGAGATTTTTCTTTGAAAGAGTGAGTGTTTACAATATTAGGGCCAATCCCCAAATCAATCACAATATCATAATCATCACACATGCCACAGGGGATCAATGCTTTTGCCGAAAAGTAGATTGGGTAATTTGTACAGGAATAGCGATAAGATAGATTAGTAAATAAGTCTTCTTGGATTACGTGCCCTTTTACTTCCGTAGATCCCAAATAAAAAGCATTAATTCCATATTGCATGCGCACAACAGAAGTAGCTAGCCAATTAAAATAATATCCAATTCCAACAAGAAGATTTTGATCTGAGGAGTGATTAACCTCAAAGTCGTCTCCAATTAATCCCTCAATGTCCACATGTTGTGATTTTCCTTGTGTCGCCGTAAACCAACCAAGTTGAAATATCGGTTCTCCATTCGCAATCTCTGCTAGAAAATTAAAGCAGGCAGGCTGTAAGGTACAATCAAAGTCATTTTGTTCTTCATATCGTTTTTCGTCCCAATTATCAGCCAGGATTGCTGCCGAATTCAAGTTTACTATGAAACTACATATAATAATTAATATTTTTTGATAAAAAGAGGGGCCTAGTCTCATCATAATCTTCTCCTTAAAGTTAAGTACGCGATAGATTACAATATCACACTATTAAAACATTGATTTTATGTACAATATAAAAAAATAACAGGATAAGCAGGGGTGCGATTAAAAGTGAGGGTTGATAAAATAC
>JABDDS010000091.1 GCA_013287465.1 Chlamydiota bacterium
CTAAATTCGGCAGTTAACTGCTCCTCGACAACGAATTCCCAAAAATCAGGTTAAGCCGATCGCTTTTGGGGGTGGTTGTCCAATCAACCATTGCAGCACCCCACTTCTGTCAGAGTCTTCGTTTGCTCCAAGAATTTTTCCTTTTAGGAATTTTGCGAAAATCACACTAAGCACCCGCTGCCAAATTACTACAGGACTGAACTGCTCCGCATATTCCTTTATTTTATGTAAAACAGAGGCGATTATACCCATTTTTTTGCAGACTTCTTCCGCAGTTCCGTGCATTGACGTGACACGTAAAGTAATCTGCCTCGCATGTTGAACTTCCTTTGCTACCCCATATAGCATCAGTGGCCTACTTGTGACAGCCTCTGCGTGTCTGTCTGGTTCCACCCATCTCACGAATAAGGTCCACCAGTTGTAAATCTGAGCGATAATACGCGCCATAATTTGACTGCGTTTAATATCCTGCGTAACGAACCCACCCCATCCCCATTGATTTTTTAGTTCATCAAAATGGTTCTCAGAAGTCGCACGATCGCGATAGAGCTGCACTATTTGAAATATTTCAAATTCTAAGCTCGTTATAAGAACGACATACTCATACTCTGAACTATCAGTAACGGTCTCTAAGAACGGAAAATTCATTTGCATGTATGTTTGTTTGTTTTCCTTTTTTGTCTTTCGGATTCGTCTTCTTAAAATCACTACATTCCGTTCTTTGGTCCATCCTGTAAGGCACAATTTAGCTTTAGTACCTTCCCAACCCTGTCCAGCGTCAACCCAAAGCTTTTCGTTACGGCTGGCTAATAAACGAAGATCTTTAACTTTCTTTGTTTGCTTGATCTTGAAAAGATAGGGTATTTTTCTTTCTTCTAATGGACTGATCACATTATCGTTTCCAAATGCACAATCACCACGAACCAACTTTGGCTTCTTATTTGCAGGCAACTCATCGATGATTTCAATGAGTCGTGGTAAAGAATAACACGACGGATGCTGTTTACCAGGTAACAATTCGCAATCCAGGATTAACCTCGTCTCGGCCATGGAGTAGGTGTGGATGATATGAGAGGGACGTCCTGGCTTCGTAGGATTATAACTTATCTCTGCCCCTTCTTGGTTTCCATACAGTTGTTTGATGGTCGTATCCACATCCAATATCCAATCCTCTTCTAGCAAAGGATCATAGCAATACTTTAGGTGGTCCTGCTGCCATTTCTTGCATTTATCAGGGTCAATATTTTGAAAGGATCGCCTCACAGAATCTTCACTTAATATTTTGGTCATGCCCAATAATGGAGGATTCACAGTATCTTGTCGAATCGTTGTAATATGTGAATAGCGCGTCTGACCTGATAATACAGAAAGTAAGAGTGTTCCAAGAATATCGCGTTTTTTAGGTGCATTAGGACTCAAAAAGTGTAGAGGACAGTCTTCAGTCCACTTATCATATAAACCACAAGTCTTAAGGAACTGAGTGAAGAAAACCATTTTACCTATTGGTGTGACCGGAGAGTGAGGGTCCCATTCGACATGAACCAACCCGGCATATGTATCGCACATGATGGGCTGATTCTCGGAAGCATTAGCGATTAAATTGTTATTTGATAACTCACCCGTTGGGTGACTGGGGGAAAGTGAAGAATCTTGCATCATAATCACCTGTTGTTAAAGGATTAACAAGCGTAAATTAGATCAGGTTTTTCTTTCAACTGCCGAATTTAGGTTTATATCGTTTTGATATGGTCGACGAGGATGATAAGAACTATTAAGATTGAAGGAATAAGAAAGCGTTTCCTTTCCATCGCAATACTGTTTTGGCTTATTGAACCGGATGACGTGTGTATGATTCAATCTCTTGATGCCAATACAGTTTAAAATTGAAATAGCAATGATTTTAGCAATAGAGGCTAGCGCCCAGCCTCCAGCTGTCCCTTGACGCATAGTCGGAGCTGTCGGAATTGCAGGAGATAAAAGTACATATCCTTGAATCAAATTTTGATAGAGACCTCCAGCGACGCGAATCGCTAAACCACCACCACTTGAATGCCCAACAAGATATATATTTTTGTTCTGTAATTTAAAATACTCAATCAAATCATAAAGATCATCTTCAAGCTGTCCAATATAGCTGCAGTCACCACGAGAAGTTCCTGACTCGTAATGTCCACGTAAGTTTGGAACATATACTTGACTAATACCTCGTTTAGAACTCAGATAATCTGCAAAATCATGAAGATATTCTCCATGGGCACTCGATCCATGTAAAAGAATGACAATTCTATTTTTGTTCAGACTATCGTAGAAACGGTAGCTAATGTTTGCACCATCTCTTGCTGAAAATTGCTTAAGAGGTGGAACCGTGTTTTCAATTTTTTGCAACGATTGGAAGTTGAATACGTTCATGGGTTAATGCACTATTCTATCTTAAAAAAATGTAATTTGTACACATGATTGTTGCTCGTTTCTATTTGATTATTTTCCATATGGAAAGGAGGAGTCTTTACCATCCTGAAAGTCGGATAAAGCGTACACTATTTTTCGGGCACGCCTAAGCGTTCTAAGAACAGACGATCTCTGGCCACCGATTCGGTTGACCATCGATAGTCGCTCATGGCGGTCTGAATGGTTGTCGTCTCAATGCAGTCAAACCAGTCAAGGATTTGAGTGAGGGAGCGTTGTTCGAGCCATTTATCCAGTTTTCTTTCGAGTTTGACGAGCATTTCCGGCTTGCCTACCTCTTCTTTCCCGAGTCCCTCCCGCACTTCTTTTATTTTTTTCATCAGAAAGCAATGGTAACCCAGTGAAATGAACTGCACGAATTGCCTTCCGCGCAGATTGTCGGGATACCATGTGCGCGGCCGCGCGCCGTCAAGACCTCCTTTCTGCACAGCGAAGAGTTCTTCGATTTTTTCTCGGAGCCGATAGTTTTCAAGAGCAGAGAAGGTGTTTATGGTTTGGTTGCTGACGAGAGCAAAGTAGCCGAAGTATTTTTTTGCTTCGGCGATAGCTGGGTCATTGAAGCCGACTTTCAGGCGGCCGCCGCGCCCTTGCCGGGAGCAGGTTAGGTATTTCTCGATTTTTCTTTGCGCAGCAGGCGTGAAGTCGGTTATCCCGTCTTCTATTTGCGCTTTCAGTTCCAGAAGATCCCGGCGGAAAGTGAGTTCCTTTTTGGCCTCGTTTCCAAGCGAATAGTAGATGTGCACATACAGACGGCGCTGAAATATTTCCTTTTCACCGGCAGATTTGCCGTTACGGGATCTTTGGCGCACCTTGCTGAACGTGTGCATACGGGATGTGGAGGCACCGCAGACAGTCGGATCGAACGGGCAAGTGCTGGCCATGCCTGCCAGTGTTTCGCGGAGCTCGTCCACGGTCTCACGAACCCAGGTGACATCCAGGTCGGCCAGGGTTAGGAATTTCACGTTGTGCAGAGCGAATTCCATCATGTTGGTCTGGCTGTAGTAACCGTTGTCGGTAATAATCAGGGGTTTCTCTAGGTCGAGACATTTAAGTTGCGAAAGAGCGTTTTCAATGGAGATAACATCAGGGATGTTTCCGGGTTGCTTGGCAAAGGCCAGCGGCTCGCGGCTTTTCACGGAATACAGGGTCAGCAATTTGATGGTGTTCAGGCCATCGCCGTCTTTATTGAATCCACGTCGCGCTTCCGACTGGTTTTCAGAATAGGTCGAGATGGTCGTCGAGTCGAAAGCCAGCACAGGTGACTTGTCCAAACGCGCCGCCCGGCATGAGAAATAATTCTGAATGCCGCCTTCGTTGCAGCCGACGGATTTGAACAGTTCGCCGTAGACGTCTTCGCTAATCGCTTCTCTGTAAGGCAGGTCATGCATCATCTGCCAGCTTTCCAGACGGGGCAGAGTGTTGCCGTCGGTACCGATCCAGTAGCGCGCTATCGAGAGGATTTTGGCCGCATCCCCTTCGCTGAACGAAGTACGCACATCATGATCAATGTAAGATGCCCTGCCGACCCATTCCAAGATATCCGTGAGACCGGTGTGCCGGCGAGTCGCGACGATGCGGCATCCTTCGCCTTTACGTTTTTTCGGGCGTGTTGGTATCATTTTCTGCGTTCCTGCCCTGATTTTTCCCTTGAGTTTCTGACTCACCGTATAGGTTTTTCTGGTCTTCTCATTATAGCCTGTAATCCGTTCATAGACATAAATATCGCCGTTCGGGCGCTTTTCCCGCCGTTCGCCGACATGAGTTTTTCCAGTTATCGGTTTAGCCACTGCACAGATTCCTTTCGTTTCGTGTTTGTATATAACAATACGTACACGATTAAAGCAAGAAAAAAAACACGGTCTTTCAATGGGAAAAAACCGTGTCTATGGCGTGTCTGTGAATTTATTTTTGCTTAAAGTGCGAGCTTTATCCGACTTTCAGGTTACCATACACATCCATTCTCGTTACTTTAAAATTCCTCTACAGGGGATTTTTGACATGTAAGGCCATAACAATATCATCGACATATTGTCCCTTACTAATCTTTACTCTGTTTTTTAAGCACCCTTCCTGGCAAAACCCCATTTTTGTGTAAAGAGAGATGGCTCGTTGATTAGAAGAGCGTACGTGTAATTCTATCTTCTCAATGGTACTTACTTCGCTTGTTGCCCATTTGATAAGGCTTTCCAATAAAAGTTTGCCAATTCCTTGTCCCTGCCAATTTTGATGAACTACAAGAGTAAGGTGCGCAACATGTTGAGTAGCCCTTAAAGGAAGGGGATCAAGGAGGGCATGCCCAACGATCTGATTGTCTATTTCAGCAATCAAGTATTGTCCTCTTTTAGTATGTAAAATGCTTGCAATAGTGCGTTCAAATCGCTCAGGAGCTAATTCTGATGGCAGAGAAACTAATTCACCAGGATTCTTAGCAATTTCCTGTTCTGCCACAGCCAAAATAGAGGCATCCTCTATTCTAGCTGCTCTAATTACGATTGTCATGATTTCAATTCCTTATAAAAATTTAGAGGCAAATTTATCGCCATGTCTAAGACGTGAACCCATGAATGTCTTTGATATGACGATTCCTTTCCTTTCTTAAATATATCTAAAGTGGATAGCCGTTTTCTTTTTTTGTTGTAATTATTTGTTAAACATGTGGTTTGTAGTGGAAATAATTTCACAATAACTATTCTTCTTTGAAAGAACACTAACTTTTTTTGAAAAATTATGTTCAGCTGCTAATTCTACATCGTGTTTGAACCCAAGGAGAACTAATTCTCGGCCAGATTCGCAATTAATTAAATTATTTTTAATATTATTTGAAGCTGCAATGAACGATTGAATAGCGTATTCAGCTTCGATTGTTTTTTCACCAAGAAGAGTCGCTAGAATGCTTCCTACTCCCCAATAATCCTCAATAGAAGGCCTTAATGTCTTATTTGGATAGCGTTCCCCAGCGGCTACAAATAATATGGGGAAAAAATTCTTAGAGTTTAATACCTCACTTAATATCCGAGCATTTCTCAAGCATCCTGCGAAAATTGGCTTTCCAAAATGAGAAGCTATATCTATTAAAGTAGACCCATTAGGCGAAGGTAGAAGGATTTTTTGGTTTGGGTCTAAAAATTGCATGCTTGATGGGGATAAGGTAATCCCTGATGCGTTTCTTTTCTTTGCCAAAACAGCTTTTCTTTCTTGTGAAAGAGATAAGAGCTCATCTTCATTTTCAATCTTTGTAGGAATGATTGAGCATCCCTTAGAGATAGCAATATCCACCGTGGTGCAAAAAGATAGAACATCCACAATAACAATAGACTGAAAGAAAGCTCCATAGTAGGCAAGGCCGTCTTGTCCCCAGCAAATATGATGTTTACACTCTATTGGAAAATTTAAAGGTTGGATTGGCATATACTTAAGTTTAAAAAATATTTTTATTTTTTTAGGTCTTTACACTTTTGAATTTCGTCTAAAAACTTGTAGAGATCACAAGACTTTCGGAAGATAATAAATTTAACTAATGGGTACTTTCTCTTAAGTTCTTCTATGCTTTCTCTGTTATTTCGATCAAAAGTCCAAACATATTTTAAAAGGGGCCAGTTGATTCCTCTTAAGCAGCCACTCTTAATTGATGTTTTATCAAAATAAAATAACCTTTTGCATAACCTCCAAATACAAAGAAGACTAGAAAAATGAAAATAAATGATCATATCTGCTCGCGCAAACCTCATTTCCAAGGTGGAAAGAGAACAACCCTCTATTATCCAACACTCTTCAGAAACAAGCGCTTTCTTAATAGCTAGAAATTCTTGACGGTCTCTTTTTTTTCTTCCATCAAACACATGTCTATCTAGATGGTGCAGAGGAATGTTTAGTAGGTTTGCAAGCTCAAAGGCAAAGGTTGATTTTCCACTTCCTGGAAGGCCGATTATTGCAATTCGTTTAGGTATTTCAGATTTCATAAAATCTCTTGCATGGCATTCAATAATTCTTCGCAGCTGGATAACATTGGCACATCATGAATGGCAAGCCTATCTCGATACCAATCGAAACTTGCATGACTTCCACCAAGAAACATCATTACTTTCATTCCAGCAGCTGTCGCTGCTTCAGCCCCAGCTAAGCTGTCTTCAATGACAATGCAATTTTCTGGCTTGATTCCCATTTTTTTTGCAGCAAATAGAAATAAGTCAGGAGCAGGTTTTGGATTAGAAACTTGGTTCGAGCTAAAGATAGCATCTTGATTGAAATATTTAAGAGTCTGAGTCAATCCAAGACATTGCGTTACATA
>JABDDS010000092.1 GCA_013287465.1 Chlamydiota bacterium
GGCACAGGCACGGGATTGCAGTTTCGAAAGAAGTCTAATAATATGTTTGTAGTACCCCTTCGGGGTACATTTTTTATTCTATATGTCCTGGGGTAGCAACCACTTCGTGGTGGCGACCCCAGGCTAGCTATATTTAACCACTTCGTGGTAAGGAGCCAAACTCAAACGTCGCATTCATAGCCTAAACACTGCTTATCCATTAAAATTCAGAACGATACAAGAGGTGTCGGTATACCATGAACTCAGTCAAAAAGTACATCATCCCAAATTGAATTTACCAAAGAGAAAGTGCGATATTCATCAATAATTGCAGAGAGAACTCGCTTCGAATTGTCAGAGGATAATTTCTCAGCCAGAGAGCGAAAATTTTTGTTATCTTCATGTAAGGCAGTGAGCATCTGATTGAACTTAAACATGCAAGTGGAAGGGTTATCGGAAAAGTGATCCCCAATTTCCATGTAGCGAGGGTGCATATGTGCCATATCAATTTGCATTTGCAAATCATCGACTTGATCTTTGAGAATTGAATTATAAATTTTTAATTGTTCTTCATTTTCTGTGTCTACAACATTTTGATCCGTTTCTTTGTGTCCCATCCATTCTATCCGAATAGATAAGAGTTCGTGTAGATCGTTTTCTTCATAAGCAACTGTCAATCTTTTCATGGCATCTTCTTTCTGTGACTTCAAAACCGGATTTTGTTCCAAATCAGGATGTAGAACTTTTGCTAACTGTTTATAGATCATTCCAGTACTATTTTTTTGCAAAACTTCCAATTCTTTTTCTTTTTTCTCCCTCTCTATCTCCTTCTTGGTTTTTGCCTTAGTAAACGTTGTCGTCTCTTCAAAATCATCCTGATTTTCCTTCGCTTTATTCATAGCCTCGAAGACTTTTCGCATAACAGTTTCTCGATCATCGCTAGGATCAATTTCCGATAGATCCACATCGATGTCTAAATCTTCAAACATTTCACTCATTTGGTTTTTAAAATCATCACATGCCTCTAAATTAATTTTATCCAATTGAACATCTTCAAGTTCTTCGAGTATAGATTTAAGCTCTGGATCTATTTTTCTAGGGTCATCTAATCCCATGACATCCACGCCCTTGTCGATCATTATTTCCTTGAGGATCTTACGATCCTGTTTGGAGAGTAGCTTAGGTGTTTTGTAGTGTACGTAAAGCACTTTAATCAATTCAGTGAGATTTCCAGCCAACATTTTTTTTGCCGGAACAAGTTTAGTTTGATAAAAATGTAACGAAAGATCTAGATCTTTATTTCGTTGCTCCAATTTACTTTGTAAGGTTTTTATTTTCCCTCTAAGGGTATTAAACCGTTTTTTAATGGTGTTTGGCTGTTTTTTTTTAGATTGAATTAGGTTTGTCATATAAAAAATTTTTGTTAAACATTACTGGGAAGACTATTGATAACTCGACTTTGCACACTTCCTAACCTCTACGTCCCTTTGGAACCACCGTCCTAATGGGAAATGGTAGCAATGATATAGATGGTGGTTGTGGTATAGATGGTGGTAGTGGTAAGGTAGAACTAAATTCATGAAAAAATTCTGATCTACGGCCCCTGAGATCTTGTTGGCGATATTTCATGATTGCCATAAGAACGTTGTCAGGAACCCTCTTACCACTTAGAAAATGTGTTTCAATGTCCCAACAAACTGGGCCAGAGGGGGATCGATAAGCTTCAGTATTGGATGCACCAGATGCCACCGCCAGTGGATCTTTAAATACCCCTGAAAGGCCGTGCCATGTACGACAAAGAAAACTTACGTCTTCTAAAATTTCCTTTTCGGTAGGCTTGTGCTTTATACTTTCTACAGCGCCATAAGTGAAGCCACCACGATTGAAGACACCTATATCAACACGAGTATTTGTAGTAGAACTCTCAAAAACAAGCGTAACAGCGCCATCGGCATCAAGAGAGAGTACATACTTGTTTGTTTTCTGAAAAGAACTTGAGATTCGACTCGACTCTTCTCTTTCAATAGTGACTTCTATTTGTCTCGTCGATGCATTGAAACGAAATTCGCACATTCTAGACGGACTATCACCACAAGCGCGTCCCCACCCTCGAGCATTTGTTTTGATCGAACTAAAAGTAACACTACTATCACCATCGATTTTTATTGTCCATTCCAGTTCAGAATCAGCTGCAACCAATGTTGATTTAATCTTTGAAAGAGTGATTATTTTTGATGAATTACCATCACCTGCGGAAGCTGTTGAAACCGGGCCGGAAGCCATTGTGGATGATACAGCAGATTCTATTTTAGTACTAGGTATTCGTGTAACGCTGGTTGCTATCTCGGCTAAGTTAAAGATTTGTTGGAGTATTTTAACCATGTAACTATTACGATCCGTAATATACTCCACTAAGGAGTCTTGTTCAAACCAGAGGAGAGTCATTATACCAACGACAAGATCAGACTCCTCATTTGCACCTGAGATATTACCATCTTGGGTCATCATCAATGTCCAAATTTCTCTCTTGCTCCTTGCATCAAACCTTTGGATCTTCAATTTTTTCTCGCTATCTAGGCATAACGTTATTTTTTCTCCTTTGTAAGAGACTAACACCTCAGAGAGATCAACCGGTTTAGCTTCTGGCACAAGAATCCAAGAGAATTTCTGATAGAGTTCTTGTCGCGCTTGCGCTCTCTTAGACTTCGAACGCAAGTAATAAATACTATCGAGAGAAGCCACAACCTCTCCCACGCCTTGTGAAGGCGCTGCAGCGGCTACATCCGAAGTATTTGAAAGGGACATGTCCCGGTGGTCAGAATCTATGCCACTAGCGAGAGCTATTAAAAGTTCCTCAGGAGGTACTGGCTCCAAAGACATAAACCATGGACATTCTTTCAAAAGTTCCCCTTGGCATCTCTCTTCATTTTTAAGGACTTTCAAGACAGGAAGAGGTTTATTTAAAATGTTAAATAGCTCTTTCATCAGCGCTCGTATGCAAATTCTATCTACTTTCCCAAGATGTTTAAGTTGGAAACAACGTGTCCTGCTTTCAACATTTGGAGCTTCTACTAATAATGGTATGTTTTTATCCGGAGTGTATGTATGAGACGCCTGATTGGGACCAGGGTACGTAAACTTGAAATAGATCAGTTCGGAATCTCTACCTAGGAAGCATGGGTACACGGCGCCTCCACAAGTAACTTCACGCATCCCTATCCGTTCCGGACGCGTTTCGTAGAATTCAAAAATTGCTTTAAGAGCAGTCGTATACTCTTCAAACGTATTAGGCTCTGGTCCTTCATAAGGTAATAACGTAGGAACAGCACCACGAGGAGGCGCTACAACATCTTCTTGTCTATCAGGCACAGCGACAACACTCAACATTTTTTCAGGCAAGGGAGATAATGCCGAAAAGACTGAAACTGGAGCAGCAGCAACGGGTGACGAAGCAGACCGACCAGGGCCTTGAACGGTAGCTGAAGACGTAGATGAACTTGTCGTCTTTTGAAATAACTCTGGAATACCAGGCCGGCCATCCCCTGCTGATGCAATATTTCTCCCCCTTATAGAAGATCCTTTGTCCTGTCCAGCAGCAGCGGATACAAAAGGATCTCGATTCCGAGGAACTGAATTTCTGGAGATATTCATGTGTGCCTCCCTTGTCGCAACAATCAAAATCCAAACTAAGCAGCAAGTTATATCAAAGTTTATAGATTAATCTCAATGTTTATTTTTTACAAAATAAAAATCTCTTCACAAGAAATGAATATTCAGCTGTAATGCTCATACTATGAAACCGCATCACTTTTTTATTATTTTTCTTTTGGTTGTCCTCGCGATAGCAGGTCGAAATTACCAAGATACCGACCCCTCTGTTTCCACTTCAGTCTATGAAATCAACGGAAGAAATCGAGAACCTATCTATCGGATACGAGTGCCTAATGAATGGATATGGAAAACGCCTTTGCCAAAAGATTCTTTAGCCGACACCACTAAAGCGCTATTTGAAGTAATTATCAACGACACAGAAGGGATCATCCGCATCACAATCCATAATTTTCCTTCTGAATCCTTAGAGGATCGCATTTCACCCCTCTCACAAGTCGCACGTTGGGAACATCAGTTTGATTCTTTAGAACCCAACAACTCGTACACAATCCCTCAGGCATTTAGCGGATATACCGGGTTGTTATTTCATGGCACAGGCATCTTGCATGAAAAAAGATCTGTAGTACTCGGATGGGCGTTGCAAATAGCTCCGGAACATTATCGCACTCTTCTCAGAATGAATGAAGGTAACGCGCTTACCTACAAACAAATGCGTGGCGATGTCACAATTAAAGCCGTTGGTCCTTATTCCTTAATAGAAAAATATGAAACAGCCATTATAGCGATGGCTCGTTCTTTTGAACTCATTGAAGAGATCCCCCAACGCCTATGAGATATTTAAAAGCCCTCTATCATTTTCTAGGTGGAATTTATTTTGCACTTATATTAATCGCTACTGTAGCTCTCTTCGTCATTGCCGGCACCTTAATTGAATCGCAGACCCAATCCCATCGCTATGCTGCGTTATTGACATACGATAACCCTTTCTTTGCTCTCCTTCTTTGGGGTTTTTTCATTAATATTCTTTTTTCGGCGACACGTCGATGGCCTTTCCAAACTAAACACGTCCCCTTTCTCATCACCCACCTAGGTTTATTGATGGTCATTGGAGGATCTCTTGCCAAACACTATTTTGGCACACAAGGAAGCATGAGAATTGTTGAGGGAAGTGGATCGCATCATATCTTTGAAAACGGCACGCAAGCAATTTACGTGGAGAAGCAGGGGGCTTTACCACCGGAATACTATCCTTTAAAACGCTCTTTTAGCGGCGGATTCCAAAGCAGGGTTGCCACCACCGGTGATGGGCTGCGCCTTAATCTAATGAGTTACTCTCCTCACTCTAAAGAGACAATTGACACGTGGATTAAAAATGATCATATGAGTATTTTAGGGTTGGATCCCATTCCTGTTTTTACCTATCTAAAATCAGAAAATGAGACTTCTAAAGTACCAGAAATTCCGTCAGGAGGAAAAATTGTTTTTCATCCCGATAGCTCCATTGCTTGGAACCTCTATGCCGTGCGGACAAATGCCATCGACGATGTGATCAATGCTCTTTATCAGGAAGCTGCCAATCAAAAACCACTCCTGGCTATCATTGAAGAAAACGAAAATCGAGATGTGCATTTCGCCATGATCGATACAACCGGGAAGATATCGCGTAGGCACTTCTCAAAGGGATTACCCGAATCTTTCATTGCTTACGAGGGAGGATTTAAAGGATACACCATTACGGCTAACGACTTACCCATTAACTCTTATCCCTTAGGGACAGAAGCTATCGAAAGCGCAACAAAACTAAAACTGAAAGAAGAGCTCACACGGGCTGTAAAGGACAAAATAGAGCTCTCCCCCCCTCTTAAACTCCTCCAAAACGGATGTGATACAGCCAAAGTCGATTTCCCTAGTACCTGTGTAGATTTTTTGTCATCTTGGAATGCGACTCATCGATGGATTTACCAGGGAGAAGAACCTCTGCCCCCTTCTTTGTCTTTAGCATTGCAACATATCGACTGGAATTTGGTTCCTCCAGAAGAACGGCAAGGGTGCGTGTGGACAGCTGAACTCTTTTCCGAGTTTGACCCAGAACTGCAAAAAGGGACTGATGCTCTGACTCTTCTAAAAAATAAAGGATGGCCCCTTCTTCCCACCGATACCACAGATCCATTAACAACCGTAACTAGACAAGTTTTTGCTGCTTCAGAGTTTGAGATATTTCCATTCACCCCACCTATCACTGCAGAAGAGAACGCTCGTTTACTCTCAGCCTATTTAAGGGCCTATGGAATCCATCTAACAACAATCTCCCCAACTTTATCTGAAGCCGAAATAAACTCCCTTGTAGACCCAAAAAACAATCCGATCACACTTGAAACCTTTCTAACAGCCACTCAACATCTAGAGCCCCCACCAAAAAAACTTGAAGACAACCGCCCTACAATCACTGTGCACGCGAGAAAGAACTCAAGCAGTCAGACGATTACGCTCGGCTATGAATCAAATGCGACAGGGTTAAAATGGCCTATTTTAAACGGAGAATACCTCGTTCGTTTTCAACCTGCTTTTGAAGAGATCCCCTATCACGTCCGCCTGAGAAATGCCCGTCAGATCAATTACCCCAACTCGACACAACCCTTTAGTTTTGAAAGCGATCTCATTGTGACAGACCGACGTACCAACGGAGAAGTAGAAACGACTATCAGCATGAACCATGTCTATGAAACGTGGGATGGGTACCGTTTTTATCTTTCTGGAATGGCCCCGGCCGATGAAACAGCAATTAAACAAGTGCAAATCGTTGTCAACCACGACCCAACAAAATACTGGCTTACCTATTC
>JABDDS010000093.1 GCA_013287465.1 Chlamydiota bacterium
ATTGACTTAAAACAAACAATTAATATATCATTCATATTATGAATATACTAAATAAACTAATTTTAATTATTTTCATTTCTTTAATTTCTCTGTTTTCCTTTCTTGATGCTGAAATCGTACGGAGAGCTGCCTTTGATTTTGGTTCAGGAAAGATCAAATTACAAGTAGCCGACGTAGATACAGATAGCCACACAATCATACAATCTATCTATTCCGAAGGAGTTCCCGTTTTACTTAGCGAAGATGCGGCAAAAAATCCTGAAGGATGCTTTAGCGAAGAGATCCAAAAACAAGCAATCGCCACAACTCAAATGTTCATGCAAAAAGCGATTGAATTAGGAACCGTCGAGTTTTCGGGCTTAGCCACAGAAGCTTATCGTAAGGCTCCCAATGGACAAAAACTCATCGATAAATATGCCTCCACACTTAATCTTCCAGTGAAAATCATTTCACAAGAAGAAGAAGGCAAAAATGGTTTTCTCACTCTCATTGCTGAAACGCACCTCGATCCGACACAAGTAATTGCGTGGGATATCGGAGGAGGGAGCTTTCAAATCACTTACTTAGACGATGAAAAAAATATTCAAGTCTATATGGCGCCGTTCGGACGTATGACCACAAAAAGTGCCATTATCCGATTTGTCAAAGATAAAGATCCATCGGTCATTTCATCGCCGAATCCCATGAGCAACAAGGAATGGAAAAAAGCTATTCAGTACCTCAACACTGCTTTACCACAAGTGCCTACAGAGCTCGCAAATAAATTAAAAATGAGTAACGTACAATTGATTGGCGTCTCAGCTCATCCGGAAAAATTGCGCAGCCTCAAGGTTTACCATACAAAGGATATCATTGAGAATTTAGAAGAACGTCTAAACAAAAATGATACCGAACTAGGAGAGATTCACGAGGCACCCACTTCTGCGGTATCAGAACTCGCTCTTGTTTACACCATCATGCAAAAACTCGACATTTCATCAGTAAATTACATACGCATGTCTAGCGGATCTACTTCAGCTCTCTTAATCACCGAAGAATATTGGAATAAATAAATTTCATTGTCAAAAATCTCTTTTTTGCTACGATTCGCACGTACATAAATTGAGGTTTTCTTATGTCATCATTTTTACGATACGCTTTGTGTTTATGTTTTGCTGCACAGCTATGTGCAGGCGAAGAACATTACCTGTCCAATATCACCCAACTAACTTCTTCTTCAATGGGTTTTGAAAAAGCTGGAGAAGCCTATTTCTCTCCAGACGAAACAAAAATTATCTTTCAGGCAACGCCAAAAGGAGCTCCATACTACCAAATGTATGTAATGGACCTAAATGAGGGGACTCCACGAATGGTGAGCACGGGAAAAGGGGCGTGCACTTGTGGTTTTTTCCATCCTAACGGACAAAAAATACTCTTTGCCTCCAGCCATGAAGACCCTTCACCCTCAGAACCTGTTAATGCCACTCCTGGAAAATATAAATGGGATCTCACTCCCTACATGAATATCTATGAAGCCAATATAGACGGTTCATCCTTAAAAGAGCTCACTTCAGGTCCTGCCTACCACGCCGAATGCGCTTACTCCCCTGATGGCACAGAAATCGTCTATGCAAGCAATGAAGATGGCACTATGAATTTGTACATCATGAATAACGATGGCTCTAATGTCCGCAAAGTCACTTCGAATACATCTAGCTACAATGGAGGCCCTTTTTTCTCTCCTGAAGGAAAGCGAATTATTTTCCGTGCCGATCGGGATGAACCTGACTACTTACAGCTTTATGTCATTGGTGTCGACGGTGCTAATGAGCAACAACTCACAGCAAATGGAGCTGTCAACTGGGCCCCTTATTGGCATCCTAATGGGGATGTCATCGCTTTCACAACCTCTCTCCATGGACATCACCGCTATGAGCTCTATTTACTGAATATTAAAACCATGCGCCAAGTGCGTTTGACAGATAGTCCATCATTTGATGGTCTACCGGTCTTCAACAAAGATGGCACTAAAATCATGTGGACTTCAAAAAGAAGCGACGATGGAAGTTGTCAAATTTTTATCGCCGACTTTACAATGCCCTCAGAACTTCAATAATTAGGAAAGCAATGAAATTTTTTACTCGTCATATCCTCGCTCTTTTTTTAGCAACCAGCGGAGCTTTGTTTGCCTATCCAAATCAAACTGATACCCTTTCTCCGATTCTGCCATCGACGACACTCCCGTTTGATATTATAATTAGAGAAGCCTCTTTTACACTTCCTAATGGCATTCATTCCGGTGCTTATGCAGTCTACGACGGCAAATGGTTTTTTATTGCAGGAAGGACTAACGGAATGCATGGTTTTAACTCCATCACAAATAATTTTCCACCTAAAAAGCAAAATACTACCGCCTATGTCGTCGATCCAAAAAATCAGATTGTTTACTCCCGTTCTTTGATGGACCCGACCTCAGGATTGACTCAAAAGCAAATAGATCAACTTTCTGTGACAAGTCCTCAGTCATTTTTTTTAGACAACACCCTTTATGTCTGCGGAGGGTATGGTATCGATACAGAAACGGGTAAGTTTGGCACCAAATCTGTTCTCACCGCTATAGATCTCCCTGGGTTTATCGATTGGGTTGTCAACGATCATTCACACACCTGCGCTGTCGATCATATCCGACAAACAACTCATCCACTGCTAAAAGTCACTGGTGGAGTTATGTACCCGGTGAACTCTGATCTCTCCACCCTTCTCATTTTTGGACAAAATTTCGAAGGATTCTACCACGCAAAACCAGACGGTGACTTTACCGAGGGAAAATATACAAGACAAGTACGACGCTTCCAAATTATCGATAACGAAGTAGAACTTTGTATCCGACCAGAAAAATCACAAGAACCCGATCCCAACTACCGTCGTCGCGACCTCAATGTCGTTCCTATCATCATCGATGATGTTCCGTCCTTTGTCGCCCTATCAGGGGTCTTTCTCCCTGGGGATGATGGAGGAATATGGACTGTTCCCGTATTTATCGATAATGATGGCATTGCAACGATGCCAGATCCTGACTCCCCGGCTACATTTAAGCAGGGAATGAATAACTACACTTCTGCAACAGTAGGTCTCTATTCAAAATCAACAAAAGAGATGTTCATCGTGTTACTTGGAGGAATCAGTTACGGTTTCTTTGCTAATGGAACATTTAAAACGGATACCGAATTCCCCTTTATCAACCAAGTCACTACAGTCAAAATTGATCAAGAAAGAAACTGTTCTCAGTACCTGATGGATCATGAGTATCCCCTTATCCTATCAACAGGATCAAATCCAGACAGTCCACTGCTTTTTGGTGCCGGAGCCTATTTTATACCTGCTGACAACGTTCGTTGTTATAGCAATGAAGTTATTAAACTCGATCGGATAAAAAAACCTAAAGTTCTAGGTTATATTGTAGGAGGAATCATGAGCACTCTTCCGAATACGAGCACCCAGGCAGATTCTGCGTCCTCCCCCTACATTTTTGAAGTTATTTTAACTCCAAAGTTTTGATCCGGAGGTAACAATTCATGATGACAGCTGTGAGATAGACTTCAGCAAATGCTGCAAATACGGCGCTCACAGCTAACAAAGCGATTTGAATTCCCCCGCTAAACACGTTGTAGCTAATGAATGATAACGTCCCATTGATTGAATATATTAAAAGGAAAAGCAGCGCGAGTCCCCAAGTCTTTTTGAACCATTTGCACGCTATTGCAGCAGAGCTTTTCATTGCTGCAAACGCTTTTAACTCATCAGCCACAAGAATCGTAGGTGCATATAACATCAGAAAATAAAAACAAACATTCACCAAAACTATCGTGCTAAAGAACCCTGTCCCCAGCCCCATCATTATCATCTGAGAAGATGGAACCTCTGTAGTTGCTTCCATAAACGCCAATATTGCGAAAAAAAGAAGAGCCACACCAATCGTCAAAAGCAATAATAGTGAACAGAACGCCAAGCTAAAACGCACAAGAGGAAAGAAATACTCACGTCCCAGAGAAAGAAAAGAAGAGAATGTAGCCCGCTCTAAGTTGATTTTATCGCGCACATAAGCTAAGGTACCTGCACGCATGTATAAGTAAGCAATAATCCAAAGAATCCAAAGCCCAATCCCCATTATCCCCAATGGAGTTATAGATGGAATCTCTCCATCCTGTTGTTTATCTCCTAGCAAAGACACATTAAGGAAGAAATAGACAGCCCCTTGAAGGACAATCCATGCAAAAAGGACAGGGAAACTACTAAACAACACTTCAAACCCTTTTTTAAGCGAATCTTTAATCATAACCTACCAATTTTTAGAATTTTTTATATAACCTAAGTCATAGCACAAACAAACACACTGCACAACAATTTACTGAAAGAGATTGGACAGCGATTCCCCAGATTGAATGCGGCGTATTGCTTCGCCCAGAAGAGGCCCCACAGAGATCAAATGAATATTATCTGGAACCTCCCCTCTAAGTGGAATCGTATCAGTGATGACCATTTCATCGATCATTGAATCGCGGATTTTCTCCAAAGCGTTCCCCGAGAACACTGGATGTGTGACAGCCACAAAAACCCGATTAGCCCCCTGCTCCTTGAGTAGCTCTGCCGCTTTAACTAAAGTTCCACCCGTATCGCACAAATCGTCGACAATGATCACATCAGCTTCAGCCACATCTCCGATGAGATTCATCGATTGAATAACACCTGCTTTAGCACGTTGTTTACTGATGAGGGCCATCTCGGCTGGGATCCCTTGTTTAGTCAAGTTTTCCATAAATTTTTTAGCCCTTTCAACTCCCCCTGCATCGGGAGCCACCACAACGACATTTTGCAAGTCTTTGCTCGCAAAATAAGAAATGAACATAAAGGCTGCGTATAAATTATCCACAGGGACATCATGAAAAAAACCTTGAATTTGTCCGCAATGCAAATCGACGGTTACCACTCTGTCCACCCCTGCAACCTCAAGCATTAAAGCAACATCAGCAGCTGAAATAGGCACACGTCCAGCTACCTTACGATCTTGCCGAGCGTAACCATAATAGGGAATAACCGCTGTGATACTTGCTGCTGAAGCACGCTTCATTGTGCGCACCAACAAATAAAGTTCCATCAAGTTATCATTGATACTTTGAGTTTGTGAAGGGCAGTTTGATTGTAAGATAAACACATCTTTATTGCGCACGCTGTTGTCTATACTAATTTGGATTTCACCATCATTGAATTTACCCACTAAAGCATCCCCTAAAGGTATTTTTAAATAGTTAGCTACCTGTTGAGCCAGAAGACGGTTAGAGTTGCCGGAAAATAGGATGACTTCGTCGGTAATAGTCACATTTTCGCAAAAACAAGAATGATTATTTACAGACGAATGGAGTAAATTTTCTGCTGTGAGATTCCCCATAAACACTAGTCCGATCATCCAAATACAAATCAAATTCCCCATACACCCCTCATGCAAAAATTAAGTTTTGCAAGCCACTGTATCAGCTTGTACATTTTTTTTCACTGCCATCTTTATGCGAGGTGTTCCCACTGTGTCTTTCAACGAAATCATAGAAGGAATGACCTTAACAAAAAAGATTCTTAGACAGATCATGCCGAGTAGAATTAAATTTTTATTTTGCAAAAAAATAATTAAATGCTTTAGTGTTAGGTTAACAAGGAGAAAGCATGGCTTGCCTTATACTGCGCGGCGCGGAAAACGCAAAAATTCAACACCACGCAGTATATGTACCGAAAAATATTTAAAAATTTGTTTAATCAACCGTTATTAGGAGGTCTTGTATGAAAAAAAAAATAGCGTCCTTATGTTTAGCGTTTTCTTGTTTAATGCTGTTTAGCATGCAAACAGCTAATGCCGCCACAGCAAACCAGGCACAGGCCCAAGGTGCTGGTATGGAACAAGGACGTACATACCAAGGTAAGCCGATCAATGGTGGAGTCGTTGATGAACCTGTATCACCCGCACCTGAAAAATGGGAAAAAGACATGGGCAATGGGTACATTCAATGCTGTTGCTATAAGCCCTGTTATACTTACACTTGTGAATGTGAAATCTGCCCTCAATATGTACAAAGGACATGCTGCCGTCAAGTTCCTCAATATTACGAAGTACAACGCTGCCGTTATGTACCAGAATATTACAATGAAACGTGCTGCCGTCAGGTCAAAGAAAACTATTGTGTGACAGACTGTATGGAATGTCCAAAGTACACCTATCACAGACATTGTTCCTGGGTACCCGAGTATACCTACAAGTGCTGCCCACAACCATGCTGCCCTAAAGAAACAGCAACGGCCTGTTGCGAATAAGA
>JABDDS010000094.1 GCA_013287465.1 Chlamydiota bacterium
CAGCGGCGTGCCGCTTGGGGACTCCAAACGCTTCGCGTAGGAATAGAATAATGTTGAAACGCGGTCCTTAGTCTATAAGTTCTTAGGCCTAAATATGCGATATGGAAGTGCCTAGATCTTGTTCTATGTAGATGATGACGAACCCGGGCAGTGTTGTGGGAGTGTTAAGTTTTTTAAAGTGTTCGATCAGCCTTTGATCTTTTTCGTTGGTGAGGAAGACGATGCGCCACACATTAGTGGGATGATCCTCTGCGCCTCCAACTGCATGTTGAACATGGAAAAGAGGCTGATGATTTTTGACTTCGAGGCAGTTACCACAGGCATCATTTAGGGTTTGTCTGCCAAGAAAAGTGGCTTTTTGTTCTTGATGATTTAAATAGACTTCTTCAAAGACAGGTTCGTAAACTTTTTCATTGAGCCATTCTTTTTGCTGAGATGACCTTACAAATGTCTCATCGCCATTACCTAGGGTTTCTTTTCCCCAGGATTTTCCATCTCGTACAACGTAGGGAATGTAAGTTTTGGGATCCCAGGCTTTTTTTGTTTCCATATTCCACAACATCGTCCGAGTGAAGTTTACGGGAGTTGAAGTCGTGTAGTATTTTACAAGGGTTTCATTGACGTCGATGTCATCTAATTTGATCTGTGTGTATGCAGGATTATTCCAAGCTTTTTCAAACTCTTCTTCCGCCGAGCTCTTATTTGCTGCATATCCTGTTGAAGCATAGAGCAAGAAGCTAAAGATATAGATTATTTTGTGTATTATTGGGTGACGAAAAAATGCCATCATTTTGTCCCTAGTTTTTTTAATATTACTATAGTAGTATTTTGGGATATTGTCCATGGGTAAAATTACTTGGTATCATTGGCTTTACAGTTAAGCACGGGTTATGGAAGAGCAGCCACGCGCACCTGTATAGAATTAATCGGCAGTTTCTTGAGGACCTAGTGACGGGTGTATATCCGGCCTAGCTATGAATATGACGAAGGGGGAGTTTGTTTTCTCATCTCTCCAGAGATATGGTTCACCCTCTTTTCCTTTTGGATAATGAGCTCCTATAATTTGAAGTCCTGCTTGTTGGAACAGATGGAGATAGTCTGTTTCAGTCCAGTAATAATCGGTGAATTCCATATTAATCTGACGATCATATGCTTTGACTAAATTTCCGCTTTTGAGATTTTTATTTTCTGGATAGTCTATGTTATAACAAAACCAATCTTTGGAGTATGCATCTTGACTCGCAGTTACAGCTACAAATACCCCATCTTCTTTCATTACGCGTCTGGCCTCTTTTAAGTAGTTCAAAATCTCTTTTTCAGAACCTAGTTCAAATAAAACAAAACTGGAAAAAACAAGATCATAGGTTTCGGATGCAATAGGAATAGATCCATTTTGGATAAGATAGAAGGGTGTATTAGGGCAATTAGAAACAGCTTGAGCTAACATTTCGTTGCTAATATCAACTCCAGTAACGTCTAGATTTTGTTCTTGAAGAAATTGTGTCGAGAAGCCCGTACCAGCGCCGTAATCTAAAGTTTTTTTTCCATGAACGTATTGAGTAATAAGAGAAGGTATATCGCGATACGCAAGGTAACGACTTATACTTTGATTTGTTTTAGAATATCCCAAAGCCTGTTCGGTAGATTTTTCATCATGCGAATGATAAATAGTTTTATCATTGGCCTCTGCATGCAAAGTAGAAATTCCTATAGCAGAAAAGATTAAGGAGGCGATGAATGGGGATAATTTTTTGTACATGTTAGTCCTTGGTTTTGGCATGAATTTAGATAACGTTATAGTAGTATTTCGAGATGTTGTCTACAGATTTTTTAATTTTACTATTTTTGATTTTCCAATTACATGACCATTGGCATTTAGTGCTCGTACCTGGAAGTAGGGGCCTGTGTTGTTTACTGGTATGGCAGTTTCAAATCCAGATTTGGCTGCAGAGGCCACTAAGGATAATTTTTTAGGTTTAGGTCCAGCCAACACTTGCCATTGAGTTGTTTCTGTAGAGCCATTCCATGAGGCGTACACCGTTATCTGTCCAGCGATTGAAGTGATTCCAATGCTTGGTGGATAAAATGGTTTCCCAATCCAGTCGTGTCGGTAAGCACGGTAGGTGTAATCAGGACTTGGTATTTCGGCGGCATAAAGTAGATTAGTAGCGGGATATTCTTCCGTATTTCCCTCTTGGCTATATTCAGAATAGTATTGGGATTGTCCCCATCCAACAAATTTATTTCCGTTGGGTAGGCTTTGTAAATTGCCTTGTGAAGCCACTGTGACATCGGGGTCATGGTAATAAGATCGATATTCACTGGCTGTCATGTTGACCAGGTCTAACTGAAGAATCAATCCATGTGAGGAAGGACCATAATCTGATGAACCATCAGAGTTGTCGTCAAAGAGACTGATGAGGTTGTTTGGTAGAAAACGGGCATCGTGTTGCCAAGAGAATTCGGCCCCTTCTTCTATTGTGAAATCTGATTGTTTGCCATTAAGTCGCCAAATAATATTTCCTGTCGGTTTATTTATTTTATAGATTGTTGAAGTATTACGCCCCGACACCAAGATATCGTCGATATTGTCTGTAAGACTTATAGAGTTTAAATGATAGGCATCCCATACATTACTGCTAAGAGTCGCATCTGAGGCAGGCTCATAAGAATCTTCTAGCGGTATATGGTCTAGAGCACTCCATAAGAAAAGGAGCTTGTTCGTGTGTAGATTGACTTCTTGGATTATAAAGTTTTGAACATATCCATTTTCAGGGCCTCCATAGGGAGTTAAATCCATTGGTACAGCAGTGGTAGAAAAGAAGAACGCGGTATTATTCGGAGTAATGAGAAATTCGTGAATGTCTGAAGTGAGATTACCTCGTGCTGAGACTGTTTGTATGACAGAATAAGTTTCGTCGAGGATATAGTAACAGGAGCCTGGCTCCGAAGAACCAGCAGGCGTATTTGTATATGCCGGTGGAGTGGCAAGGGTCCCTTGCCAGAAGGTGAGGACTCGTTTGCCATTGAGTGTTTGCACTCGAAAATCAGTATTCATTAGATTGGGGCTATTTAATGGACGAAACCATATGGGATCACCATCGTTATTCACTATTAATGCTCCTGGCTGTCCATACATTGCTTCAGCAGAAAAACCATAGGGAGCAAGAAATACCAGACCTGATGATACTCCAGGATTATTGGTGGTCACATTAATTTTTATGGGGTGTATATTTGGTTCGCTAACAAAGCTCCAAACCTCTGGAGAATCTGTAATGAAATCGGGAGTTGTGTAGCCAGTGTTTGATGGATAGGGGACCGATCCGCATCTTGTGCAGACGCATGGAGAACTAAGGCCCACAGAGGTTAGAATATCTTTTTCTTCACATAGGAAGTCATCGTAGAGTTGTTCAGAAAAAATGGGGCATGTGTAGACGAAGGCAATAAAAAACAGTGAATTTAGAACCTTTGTGAAACTGTGTTTGCTATTCATAAAATTCTCCTAGACGAATTTGTGGATATTTTTATATTATGCAAATAATTATTGATACTATAGGTGAAAAAATGAGTCAATATAATTTTCTGAATGGTAAAGCTGTGAGATTTTTAAGCATAGTTGGGCTTTTACTAATGGGCACAATGCATGCTGAAAATGAAATAGGTACAAGTGATTCATACCTACAGATTGGTGGAAATTATACTTATGCAAATATCGATGTTGGAGGACAACCCTCTTTTCACGGCAATCTTGGAGGTGCGCAAGGGATTTATGAATATCAACCATCGAATAGCATTTATGGAGGCTTGAGACTCGCTTGGAAGCAAGGCAAAACAGAAAATTCTTTTGCTAATCGTGAACTCATATACGTTGACGCGCAAGGGAGAGTCGGTTACACATACGCCTCGTGCTGTAATGACTGGTTGTTAACCGCATTTTCAGGGGTTGGCTATCGTTATCTTGGCCATAAGCTCAAGCAGTCTGAAGTACCTTCAGTTAAATTTGAGTACAACGAATTTTATGTTCCTGTTGGGTTGTTGTCGGAGTATTTTCTTTGTTCTTGTTGGTCCATTGGACTAAATAGCATTTGGATGCCGCAAGTGTTTCCTACAGTTGAAATTATCCCTTTTAAAGGCACTTATTGGTCTCTTAAAAATACCATTGGCAATGTGCTTGTCGAGTTACCATTGACCTATTATTTTACTGAAGATAAATGTTATTCTTTAGTGTTCAAACCCTTCTATGAGCACTGGGAAAACGGTCGATCGACTGCTAAAACTTCTGGAGGGGAAGAACTTGGCCTTCCCAAGAATTTTTACAATTTCTGGGGAGCAGAACTCAATATTGCCTTTTCATTTTGATGTTTCTGTATCTAGAAGAGATTTGATGAGAAGCTCTGTCAGCCATTTTTCGTATTCATCTGATGTCCAGCCACGCTCAATCGTTAGCATGTGATAGAGATCACGGCCGGTAAAAGCCCAGAATATATCGCGTGCTTTTGCAAGGGTTAACCCTTTAGCTAGAGACTTTTCTTGCATCATCCTTTTGACACTATCACCTTGTCTTGTGTATCGGCGTTTTTCTCTTTCTTGTTCAAGTTCTTTGAGCTCTGGAGCCACGACAGAGGCGCTGCGCAAAATATCCATGAGTTCTCTTTCGGACAAAAAAATGCGAAGGGGATTGAAAAGTACCTGCACCCCGATGTTGAGCTTTATAGTCCATTGGCAACGGTAAAGGGGAAAGAAGAGGTATTTAAATCTGCAGGTAATTTTATCAATGTGATCAAGTCCTTGAGGATACGTGCTAAATTTGGAGCAGGGGATCAGGCGATGATTATCTCTGATTCAGATATTCCAGGGGTTGCTGGTATTTTTTCAACAGCTTCGTTATTGAGCTTTCGGGATGGATTAATTATAAAAATCGAACTTTTTTACGATAGCAAACGCCTGATAGAAAGAAAGCAGGAAATTTTTTCATAGGGATGTGGTTAAAAACGTCGGGTTTAAACGCAAAGGCGCAAAGACGCAAAGAGGGATTTTACACCGAGATATAAACGAGAACAGGATAGGCAAAATGGGAAGATGATTACTTCGCAAGCTCAGTAATCAATTCATTCTTTTTAATGGGGCCCCGAGGCCCCATTGAAAATGATTTTTTTTTAAGTTCCGAGCTTGCGAGGAGCTTAAAATCTTACTTCCAATCTATCTATGACTGAGTCTAACAATAACAATCTTGCTTATCCTGCCTATCCTATATATCCTGTTTCGTTTATTCCCGGGTGTACAAATCCATCTTTGCGCCTTTGCGTTTAAATCGATGTTGGGATGATTCCTAAGTCTCTCTTGCTGTATGTGTTTGATGATTTTTTCACACGATGATTTGATTTTCTCGTTTAAAAAGCATTCAGCATGATAAATTCCTTCCAAAAAGGATTTTCTTATGAACTGTTTGCTATTTTCGAGATTGGTGATATTTTTTATATTTATTTTTTCGTCCATCATGTGCATTTTTTCAGCAGAAGAAAGTTTCATTCTTATCAATGGAACCACAGACGAAGTTGTGCTTGAGCTGGGCCCTTATATCAATGAACGTGCGACTCCGGCCAGTTCATTTAAGATCGTTCTTAGCTTGATTGGATATGATGCAGGGATCTTAAAAGATGAAAATACTCCAACTTGGGATTTTCAAATGGGCTATGACGATTTTTCTTCCTCTTGGACTGCTTCTCAAACCCCTCAATCATGGATGGCCCGGTCTTGTATCTGGTATTCTAAAATCTTAGCATTGCAGCTGGGACTAACGACAATTCAAAACTATTTGGCTTTATTGGAATATGGGAACCAAGATATGTCCGGGGGACTGGCACAACCTGGACCAGTAAATCCCGCGTGGGTTAGTTCTTCTTTAAAAATTTCCCCCAGAGAGCAGGTGGATTTCATCCAAAAAATGATTCGTGGGAATCTTTCAGTTTCGGCATACGCAGTTCAAATGACAAAAGTGCTCGTATTTAAGGAAATATTGCCCGGAGGATGGGGATTATATGGAAAAGCGGGCTTGGGCGGTATTTTTAAAGAAAATGGTGACAATTTGGAGGTTAGATGGTTTGTCGGATGGATTGAAAAAGATCAACTTTTCTTTCCCTTTGCCTATCAGCTGCGCGATATCGACATCGACATCACTCAAACGGTTCCCAGGGTCAAGCAGTTA
>JABDDS010000095.1 GCA_013287465.1 Chlamydiota bacterium
AATGCTTATTATTTTATATAAAATTTTTATAAATAAATCAAAAAGGAGATATTATGCTTAACATACCAGATTCACAAGGACATGCACACAATCGAGGTGTATCACAAAATGTTGATACAGAAGGACCCACATTTCAGAATAATCTTGAGTATTTTATTAACAGCGCTCCTTTACAATTTATTCAAGAAATACTTTCCTTGATTCCTTTTCTCGGGACTCATTTGACCAAATGGCGCGCAGAAAGATTAACAAAACATCTCGAATATTTTAATGAAACTAGAAGCAATGAACCATTAGAAGAATCTAGATTCAACGAATATAAAAAATTATTTGAACAAGCCTTACAGCAAATCAAAGCTTTAAGACAAGAAAAGAACACTACTTATGTAGGCGACCTTGAAAGCAAAATCCAAAAACTTGAAGCCAAAGCAACCAAAACTGCTAATGTAGCCAATGAAGCGCTTAATGTAGCCAATGAAGCGCTGATTCCAAGTTCAGACACAACCGAAAAACAAACTGATTTAAACACATTACCTAACATAACTGATATTTCCTCAGAAGTAAGCAACCAACCTCTGGAAGGAAACGGCCAAATAAGCTTTATTACAGCTTATCTTCCGCCTGAAGATCCTGCCCCTGTTGCCGATCCAGAAGTAGTTGCCTCGGCTCCTGTTTCAGATTCTACCGCATCGAGTTCTACCGAAAGTCATCCTGCCAACACTCTTGTTGGAAATTTTTCAGCAAGACCAATAGCGAGCACAGCAAGGGCTGTTACTACTGTTGCTATAAGAGAAAAACAAGTCCCTTTTTCCAATCTTTTGATTTCATTTTTTAATCTGTGCAGAGAGCTCCCAATCCCTGTTGCTTTCCCACCAGAACCTCAGCTTTCTCTGATAAATGTTCCAAGTCCAAAAGCGCCTGCAGCACGCGGAAGACAACAAATAGAACTCAATGCTGAAGACAAGCAACGTTTATTTGACTTTGCAAATTCAATGAAAATCGATGAAGATCAAATTCTAGTGGGTAACCTTCTGCTAGATCAAAAGGAATTTCCCGAATTGGCTGAAGTTGTCTTAAACAAAGAGAGATTGCCAGCATCGCCAGGAGATGTCCAAAACGTAGGAGACTTGTTTCTTCAATACTTATTATCTACAGAAGGGAGAAATTTTTTAACCCTAATATGGACTGTCTTGAACTCTCCATCCGAATTAGAATACTCATCAACTCTTTCTCTTCCAGCCCCTATTGTTGAGTCCGTTGAAAGCCCCTTTCGTTTTGATGAAAAATTTGATATTGGCCAAACCCCTAAGACCCCTCCTACTACAAAACGACATACTGTAACACCAGTCGTTAATGGAAAATTGCGCCCATCTAGTATGCGTGGTCCTTTCGGAAAAACCCAAAACGCCTGGGTAGAATCCCCCGTGATACAAGCGGATAGTCCGCCACATGCTGAAGCCGAGGCTGCACCTGTTGCCACTTCTGTTGAACAAAAAAATACAGAACAAAACTCCTTCTCTGACCCACGCTTCAATCCGAAAAAACCGACTCGCCGTAAAGAGAATGGGGCGGATCAATCAGAACGGATATTCCCAGAACTAAACAGATCTAAACCATCACCTAAAACTCCAGCAGCAACAGCTGTTCCTGAATCAAAGGTGTCGACCGGTGCTAAAAAACGACTAGTTCTCAACCACGAAATCGAATCGTTCTTTGACACTTTACTTGGAGCAAATTCTCCAGTTCATAGCCTCTTAGGGTCTTCTTTGCCTTGGAGAGCGGAAGGCAAAGACGTCTCTGAGCTAAAAAGACTATCGAATCTCGATTATTCAACAATGAGCAAACGCGATATTAGAAATGTTCTGAAGAGGGTCGACAGCTTATTGGTTAAAGCGCAATATATGCATTTAGATCTGCATGAAAAAGAGAATCAGGTTGTAACGCAATTACATAAAAAATTGAATTCAATTATGAGTGAGCATCTATCTCCTGTTGATAGCGTCGACAGCGATATCAAAACATTATTTGTTGATATTTTCAGTGATAACTCCCCTGTTCCAGATCTTTTAGAGTGGATGCGTGATCGATTGAATTTTACAAAAAAAATGCCTTTGGACACACTAGAAGAATTAAAAGCAACTGACTACGCAAGTTTGTCGAGCAAACAAGTTAAGAAAAAACTTAAGGACTTAGAGGAACTGCTAACATTGGCTTCTCGGAGAAAACACGAAGGAGTTAGATTTTCACAATCAAGAGATTCCGATATCCTTGAGGATCTCATAATAAGAACTTGGAAGTTAGCCGATAGAGCCTAACCAAAAAGACCTAGCAAAACAAACAAAGGACGCCGCTGGCGTCCTTTGTTTGTTTTATCTATCACTTCCAAAAATTTATATTAGACTTCTTTCGAAACTTAAACCCTTAGCCCGCCCTTAAAGTTTAACTGGGAAAGGGGCGGGCACGGGCTTGCAGTTTCGAAAGAAGTCTACTATTATCTTATTAAAATTCTATGCTAACACTATACTAACAAACGTCCATTAAAACAAATTTAAAAAAAACATTGAAATTAATAAACAAATATGATATCATTGTCTTTTAACTATATAACAAACTTAAATAATAATAAGAAGTTAATATGTCAGAATGTTCACAAGTTTCACTAAAATTAGGAAATAACAAAGAATACTCCTTCGAATGCATAGGAGATAGCTTCATTGACGAAATTTACAAATTTTTTCTTTACTTGTTTGGACAAGAGTTAAATCTCTTGGTGACTAATCCTCAAGGTATGTGTAAAGTTTATACAATTAGTCAGGCTCAGTATAAAAAAACATTAAGAATCGCAGTAGCCGATTCATTAAATTTCCAATCTTCAAACTTTATAGAACATTGTGTAAATAGAGTGGTAGAACAGACTAAAGGGGAAAATGGAATGCTTTTGGCAAACGGTGTCCTAGAATCGACTACTCAAAGAAGTTTTAACTCATCCATTAGTGAATTAATTTATTCAAATATATTTAGCGGAGAATCTCTCCATTCCGATATTATTGATCGATTAAAAAAACTTCATTTAAACACACTTCAAGAACAACAAAAATTCTTACTAGAGTTTGTTCAATACTCCCCTGAAGCTGCAAAAACAGTCTTAAACTACTTGTTGGCAATTGCAAAGTGGGAAAAACAACAAAGTAATCGCCCTTCGTGGGGTGAACCTGGGGATCCAGGCATTTTCGTTCGTGAGGCAGAACAAGTAAAAATACTTTTTGGCGTTAAAGATTTTATTCTGCAAAAAGATAAAGAAGGAACCCGCAGTGTCTTGTCGATTCTTCTGGAAAAAATTGTAACGACAAATCCTTCATTAAAAGAAGAAATCCGAAACAATTTAGATCTACTTTCAAATTTTGCCGAAAGGGTCTATACGCATAGAATTCAACACTCTTGGTATGATGGGGATGGTCCGCTTCGCACAGGCAATACGATTTACTACTATTTGAATCAAGGGCTGGAAGGCGGATATTTAGATCAGACAGACTTTTTGAACTAGTGTCATTACGCTTCGCGTAGCATTAAGGCAAGGGTTATTTAAATAACGCCTTTTAGACACTTTTAGCGCACCCTATCACAGATCCCACTTTCAAAAACTATTGCAAAAAAAGCTTTCATCACGCATAAATATGCTTAAGCGAAAATCCAAAGTTAAAGGGAAAATAATGAATAGCTTATTGAACACATTAATAGCCACTCTATTTGGAGCAACGATCGTATGCTTCCCATTGAACGCTACGAATAGTACCGATGGTTTCGATGATGATTGCACTGATGAACACGTCACTTGTTTTTATCTAGACGACGAAGATGATGACGAAGATGAATGCAGTGAAGAGAGTGAGCCTTGGCATCACAGATCTCGTATGGCTGAATATGAAGATGAAGGAGAAGAGGAGGCTTGGAATCTTCAGCTTGATTCAGCCTGGCCTGGACAGAGAGAAGACTACTCAGACTCTGTCATTCGTTAAGGAGCTGTTTAAACTCTTTTTCATCTAAAATCGCGATGCCCAGCGATCGAGCTTTTTCAAGCTTGGATCCTGGAGCATCGCCAACGACCACAAAATCTGTCTTCTTACCAACAGTATCCGTGACTCTGCCCCCTCTTTCTTTAATCAATGTAGCAGCCCCTTGGCGTGTATACTCGGTTAAAGTGCCCGTCAAAACGATGTTTTTATCATTAAATGGATGACCACTATAATTAAATGTAGCCTGTAACCGGGGTTTTACCCCTAAAGCCAATAGATCGGCAATTTCGGTTAAATGATCAGGATCGACAAAATACTCAGTGATCGATTCGGCCACTTTATCTCCTATTCCATCAACCTTTAAAAAATCTTCTTTCGACATTTTCATCAATTCTTCAATATTTCCAGCTTTAGCAGCAAGAAGCTCGGCAGTCCCTTTACCTACATGCTTAATTCCAAGGGCCATGATAAAACGATCGAGTGACACATCGCGCGATTTGTCAATGCTTGTGAGCAAGTTATGGACAGATTTAGCTTTAAACCCCTCCAATTGATAAAGCTGTTCCTCATTCAACCGATAAACATCTGATAGACACTGTACAAAACCTTTTTCAATAAGTTGTTCGACGACTTTTTCTCCCATATTTTCAATATCCATCGCTCCTTTGCCAACGGAATGAATCAAGTTTTTCAACGATTGTTCGGGACATCCTATGCGATTAGGGCATCTGACAGCTACCTCTCCTAAAGTCCTCACAACAGAGGCTCCGCAACTCGGACAGTGTGCAGGCATATGCCAAGGATCACTATCTTTTGGGCGTCGATCCATATCTACTGAGACGACTTTAGGGATCACATCGCCCCCTTTTTCAATGATCACATTGTCTCCGATTCGGATGTCTTTACGCAACACTTCCTCTTCGTTATGGAGGGTAGCTCTAGAAATGGTACTTCCAGCTAGAAAGACAGGTTCGAGTTCAGCAACAGGGGTTAACACTCCAGAACGACCAACCTGAACGGTGATAGCTAAAATACGTGTCGTCGCTTGCTCTGCAGCAAATTTATATGCCACTGCCCAACGAGGATTTTTCGCTGTATTTCCCAGTCTTTTCTGTTGCCTGATATCATCGAGTTTAATCACTACTCCATCGATATCGTAAGGAAGAGAGGAACGTTGTCTTCTCACCTTGTCAATAAAATCCCAGATTTCATCTAACGAATGACAGCTAGCTCGAAGCTGAAGCGTGGGAAGGCCTAAATGATGTAAGAACTCATGTGATTGACACTGACTTGTGATGAATTGATTGGGATCTTCGGCAATACCATAGAAAACAACAGAAAGGGAACGTCTGGCAACTTCTTTTGGATCGAGCAATTTCAACGATCCGGCAGCAGCATTGCGAGGATTGGCCCATAAGGGTTCTCCTGCAGATGCTTTTGCCTCATTAAGCTCTTTAAACACCACATGGGGCATAAAGACTTCCCCTCTGACTTCTATCAATTCCGGAACATCGTCCCCATAAAGCTGTAGTGGCAACGCATTAATCGTCCGCATATTCGTCGTAATGTCATCGCCTACCTTTCCATCTCCTCTTGTCACCCCCTGAACAAATTTTCCATTTTCATAACGGGCTGAAATCGCAATGCCATCCATTTTCAATTCACATGAAAATACCAAAGCGTTGCTTTCAACGAGTTTGTGCATCCGGTCGATGAAGTCTACAATTTCCTCTTTGCTATAAGTATTTGCCAACGACAACATCGGGATTCGGTGAGGCACACTTCTAAATCCTTCAGACACGTTTTCATTGACACGTTGGGAGGGGGAAGAGGGAGAGATCCATTCGGGATGACGATGTTCAATCTCTTCTAAGTGATGCATGAGGGAATCGAATTTTTCATCACTGATAATAGGTGCGCTTTCTATATAGTAACGTCTGCTATGCTCCCATATTTCAGCGCATAGCTTTTCATAGTCAGAGAGTGTTATTTCTGTTTTCATCGTTTAAATCTAACG
>JABDDS010000096.1 GCA_013287465.1 Chlamydiota bacterium
TGTGTGAGGTGAAATATTTTTTTTAATTTCAGCCAATTTAGCGTATTCTTTAATCATCTTCCAAACAGCAATAGGCTGAATGCGACTACCTCGTTGAGAAATAAAAAGGGGTGACTGTCGCTCGTCGTCGTCACAAATACCACGATAATGAATGAGATAGTGATCGACAGCTTTAATAGCTTCCTCCCCCACAGGGACAATTCGCTCTTTCCCCCCCTTACCAAAAACGCGCACTGACGACTCATCTATGCTATAAAGATTTAGATTGCACAATTCAGAAACGCGTAGTCCGCTGCTATACAACATTTCAAGAATCGCTTTATCGCGTGCTCCGCGAGCCGTTTGTGGATCTGGTTGTGCAAGAAGCCGTTCCATCTCATCATAAGTGAGTACTTCAGGGATCATCTGCCATAATTTTGGTGTTTGGAAATAATGAGCGACGTTTGCTATTAAAACGCCCTCTCTCACAAGAAAACGAAATAGTACTTTGATTGCGATCAATGCTCGGCACATGGAAGCACTTGCATAAGAAGCTTCTTTCATCGATGTCATAAACGACACTAAATGTTGAGTATCAACATGTTGAAATGAAACAACACCAATGGAAGATAAGAAGCTCGCAAAATGCCTGATGTCTCGCTCGTAAGCCTTTACTGTATTTAAGGCCAGCCCTTTCTCAGATGCAATGTAAGATAAAAAATCGATTATGTTTTCATTCATACTATTTTCATCTTGAGTGCCATGTTTTGAGTAATGCTCCACGATAAGTTAACTTAAATTCATCCCAAAACCCATCTGAAATTTGAACACCCCTCCCCTCACCCGGAAAACCAGAGATGCAACCACAATTTGAACAAGCATTTTTTTTCACATACCTCGCCTTAAACGCCAATATTCCAAAAATTCTTTCCAGTGCCATTCGGTCATCCCTGCATTTGATTTTATCTACCAAGGCCATCATCGAATACTTTTCTTCTATATCTTGCAAAACTACAAGATCAATAATGCTAGCTACTCCGAAGCATCCATTCCATCTTGATTTCCGATTCATATTGTAACTTATTAATTCATTGGAATGATTCAAATAACTCAATAATGAATTGATGCGCTGATCGTCATCGCCGTGATGGCAAGAAAAATACCAATGAAATCGTAAGGGATAATCAACCTCTTCATCACTAAATTTTCTTATTAAAAACATCGAATCGTGGATAAATATCATTTTATCCGCCCACTGATATTTCAAAAAATAGTAATAGGGCAACAATTCACCAGCTCCAGGAAATTCCGATTTCACAACCGTTACATCAGGAAATACATGATCTGATATTTCTATTTTAGAATTATCATCAATAATCACTATTTTTGTGCTCTTATAAAATTGTCTAACTGAGTTATATGCTCTCTCTAACAAATTGTAATCATCATCATTTCGTGCATGGCATAATATCACAAAAACCATAGAATTATCTTCATCTTCCGCACCCATTATACATGAAGAATAAATGCAGAAAACAATTAAACAAGCGATTAATAACTTAGCCATGATCCCCCTCTTCAACCTTATACCCACAAAATACGTAATCTGGTACCTTTACCTTAAAAGGAACGTTTTTATATGCACAAGACAAATTTTTCAGACTACCATGCAGTCCATAAGCTACAGCAGCTCGCACTCCACCCTTTTGACCTAACAGTAGAGGGTAATTTATCTCCTCAACGGATCAATTCTTTTATAGCGCAAGCCTGTGGATTTCGCTTTCTCTATGCGACAGAACGAGTCTCCGCAGAAGTCATAACCGCCCTTATAGAACTCGCTAAAGAAGCTCGTATCCTAGAAAAAATGACTCAAATGCAGTCGGGAGATGTCATCAATACTATTCATGGATTTCCAAGCGAAAATCGCTCTGTCCTCCACACTGCTACAAGAGATTTCTTTCAACATCCCAACCAATCTCAACGTGCGATAGAAGCGACAAAAGAAGCTAAGCAAGAGATCAATAAACTTTCCGCTTTCATCCAACAAATCGATGCAGAAAACACCTTCACCGACCTTCTTTGCATCGGAATCGGAGGATCGGACTTAGGTCCTCGCGCCAATTATATCGCCTTAAAAGAATTTAAAAAAAATAATCGCAATGTTCATTTTATTAGCAACATCGACCCCGATGACACCGTTTCAGCCATCAAAGGCCTCGACCTTAAAAAAACCCTCGTTCTCGTCATTTCCAAAACAGGCACAACGCTAGAAACTCGTTCTAATGAAGAATTTGTAAAAAAATATTTCATCAAAGCGAAGCTAAAACCAGAACAACATTTTATATCTATAACAGGCAAAGGAAGTCCCATGGATGATCCTAAACGCTACCTAAAGTGTTTTTACATCTGGGATTGGGTGGGCGGCCGCTATTCGACCACCTCAATGGTTGGAGGAGTGATTCTGAGTTTCTCGCTTGGATTTGATCTTTATTGGGAATTCCTCAAGGGCGCTAGCGCAATGGATAAACAGGCACTCACTGAAACCATCGATACGAATTTGCCAATACTTGGAGCTCTGTTATCGGTATGGAACCGCACCTTTCTCCACAGTCCCACTTTGGCCATTATTCCCTACTCACAAGCGTTGGCACGCTATCCAGCACACATCCAACAAGTAGAAATGGAATCAAATGGGAAACGAATCGATCAATTTGGGAGACCTTCTGAGATACAAACAAGCATGATTATTTGGGGAGAACCTGGAACCAATGCACAGCACTCATTCTATCAATTTATTCACCAAGGAACCGATGTTGTGCCACTTGAATTTATCGGTTTCAAGGAAAGTCAATCTAAACAGGACAGCACCTTTGAAGGGTCTACGTTGCAACAAAAACTGCTTTCGAATCTTTTTGCCCAATCAATCGCATTAGCTATTGGACAAAAAAATTCCAATCCCAATAAGTTTTTTCCAGGAAACCGTCCCTCTCACATCCTTTTGGGAAAACAACTCACCCCATATGCATTAGGGGCGCTACTAAGCTATTATGAAAATAAAGTAGCTTTTGAAGGATTTCTCTGGGGAATTAATTCCTTTGACCAAGAGGGAGTTCAATTAGGGAAAACCCTCGCCCAAGAGTTGATTCATTGCTTCACAAAAAGCAACGACTATGCACTTGGAGAAGCTTTTATTCAACAACTGGAATCTCTATGACGATCAATAATGGCGAAAAAACATGGAAGTAACTGGCGTCAAGTGCGTCCTCCGCTCGTTTCCATCGACGCTCCCGAATAAGGACAAAGGACAAACGACGCCAAGGACACCAAGGACCTTAAGGATGCCAAGGACATAACGACAAAATGATCCTCTTTCCTGTTCCTAAAAAACAAAGGCAGTTTAAATGATAATAACAGTATCTTCACTTACCAACTATGCTTGTTAGGTCTTTTTCTGGCTACGGCATCCCTGGTGGCTCCGCAAACAATAAAGCTATGCCCCCATAAGACCAAAGATCTAAATAAGTAGACTCCACAATTCAATATCGACATCAGATAGTTTAGAGGTAACTATCTCTGCTGCGGCAACTCCTTTACCCTTGCGTGTTAATTTTAGAAATAAGTAAAACGTATTTTTACTGTTAGTACGTAACAATCTGGAAATCATCCCTTCGTCGAAGGTATATCCATGATCAATCATAGACTCTGCTAGCGCCAGTGCGACTATCCAATCTATTTTTAACAACTTGGTGAGCAGAGTTTCAGCTGCGAAGTGATTAAAGACATAGTTTTTAGCTAACAAAGATTGAATTAACTCAAGAGCGTCGTTGGGGTGCGTGTTGAACAACAAGCGCACTGCAGTTGCCACTAAATCGCAAGCTTGACTTTTATAAATTAAAAGTTTTAATAAAGAGATCGAGTCTTCAGGACGCGTATCCAATAGTTTAAGTGCGGCAGATTTGGCGGAGGCAAAAGCATATCCTTGTTTAACCAAGGCTTCAAGCAATGGAACTGCAGACCATGGTCGTTGTTCATCTAAATATGCAATAGCAGCGGTCTCTGCAGCGGCTAGGGCATGTCCTTGACCAATTAGAGCTTCAAATAATCTACAGGCGATGGCTGGACGTTCGTCAAATAATTTAATAGCGATGGCTTCAGCTGTGGCAAGAGAGTGTCCTGCATTGATTAGAATTGCAAACCAAAGGATTGCTTTTATGTCATCTGTATCTAATAATTTGATGGCAACGGCTTCAGCATTTGCAATGTATCCCCTATTGACTAAGGTTTGGAACAACACCTGTGCTTCTAAAGAATATAAAGTCACTAATTTATGGATGGCTTCTTCAGCTAGGGCAATTTCATGTCCGTTATTAATTAATATTTTAAACAATTGAACTCCGGTGTCAGAGCGATCTTCTATAAATTTCATGGCGATAGCGCCCATTGTTGGAGCCAAATCTCCATATCCATATTTCATCAATGTGTCGAGTAAGTCAAAGGCCTTGTTCCTATAATAGTCAAGTTCACTCACAAGTTTAATGATGGTCGCTTCAATAGCTGCAATAGCATATCCCTTAGGAATTAAGAATTTCATTAATTGAATTCCAATTGTTTTATCAATATCAAACAATTCGGTAGAGGTAGCTTCAATATTGGCGGCAGTGAGATATTCTTTTTCAACTAATTGTTCAACTATTGCTTCTGCCAAGAGAGGATAAATATCCAAATATACAATGACAGCAGCTTCAGCTTTGGCAAAAGAGTGTCCTTGCGCGACTAAAACCATCAATAGCCTAAGTGCCATTTGAGGGTTCAAATTGAATAATTTGTCGACGGCAGCCTCTGTTTCAGCAATTGCATATCCGTGGCTCACCAAGGTTCTAAAAAGCATGACTGCAGTTACTGATTGTAAATCTAAAAACCTCACAGCGGCTGCTGTGAGGTTAGGAGCAAAGGCATTGATATCAAGGTCTGGAACTAATGTGTCCAACTGTTCGGCAAATACTTCACCAAAACTTAATGCAACGCATCTTGCGTATTTGGCCATTGCATCAATCGCTGCTTGTTTATTAGGAATATTCCAGCTAAAGGTGATTTCTTGAGCAGTTTGTTTGATGGGAGCTGCTATTTTCAGATGATCGAGATCGTCCAAAAGATTGATCCAGTGAGTCATCGTATCCCAACGTGTTCTTGCTTCTCCTAAAAATGAATACGTAAATGTGACACGGTCTGTTACTCTATCATATCTGATTTCGAGTTGAGCACTATGATTGTTGAGCGGAAAGTTATATCTAATAGTCAAGCCCTTGCTATCGACGTTGATGCCAGAGATCTCTTTTCCTTTAAGTGAATCAATTTCAAGAATATCTTTTAGCTGTGTGTTCCAAGATATTTTTGATAGGGATTTTTTATTTTCCCATTCAACGAATTTAATTAGATTTTGGTGAACCAAGGTAAAAATATCTTCTAAAGTCTTTGGTAAATGCCGTTCAAAGAGAGTGTTACTTCCAAACACGGCGGCACTCACGCTAAAATCTCTTGAAGGCAGTAATTGACTTGGGTCGTCATTTAATCTGTTGAAAATGTTTTGAATGGTCGGAAGATAATCATGAACGTTTTTGCGGAGATCCGATCTCATCCGATTTGTGCGTGAATACATCCAATCAAACAAGATATTCTTGTAAAGATCAACCATCTCTTTAAAGATTTTAGCCTTTGGCTCCCCAAATGCTTGGCCTTTCTTCATGCTTTTGATAGAGGCATCTCCGAGAACGATTAACTGCTCCATCAGTTGAAGCGAAACCATGCGTACAATAGATGAAGGTTCATTGAGATATGCACTAATGCTCAAAGGGAACCGTTTAATTATGTATTTAAATTGCTCCAACGCCTTGGGGAACAGTTGTGGATCGGCAAATTGCTCCACCTGAGCCATCTGTTCACGGATAATTTGCTGATTGTCGATGACTCTTTTTAACTTAGCTTTTTCAGCAGGAG
>JABDDS010000097.1 GCA_013287465.1 Chlamydiota bacterium
GCAACTAACCTCCTTTAGAGGCTTTGAACAAGTGGTTCCCCACTGGCAATCATGGGAAAAAAACCGTTCGTGGCAGCGGGATCTTGAACTCATCGACCGGCATCAAATACAAGTCATCCCATTCACACATGTTCTCTTCCCCAAGTCTCTTCTTCACATAGCCAATCCACCCGCTGTGCTCTATGTCAGAGGAACACTTAAGCCTCAAGATCAACGAAGCATCGCCATCGTCGGCACAAGAAATTCTAGCATCTACGGCAATGAGATGGCAGAATCGATTGCCGAGCAATTAGCTAGCAATGGATTTACCGTCGTCAGCGGACTCGCCCGCGGCGTCGATACCGCAGCGCACCGTGGAGCGTTAAGATCTGGACGCACTCAAGCCGTCATTGGTTCTGGGGTGGCACAAATCTATCCTTCAGAAAACCACCAACTTGCAGAAGAAATTGCAGCCAGGGGAGCCGTCATCAGCGAGTTTTCAATGTCTACCCCACCCGACAGGCAAAATTTTCCTCAAAGAAATCGAATTGTCAGCGGAATGACGATGGGAACATTACTCATCGAAGCCCCCATTAAAAGTGGGGCGATGATTACGATGAGGCAAGCGCTTGCGGAAAATAAAAAACTCTTCGCCCTACCAGGACGTGCCGATGTCGATAGTTTCCGCGGCAACCACTTATTGATTAAAAATGGAGAAGCTCATCTCATTGAAAATGGAAACGACGTCATCGCCCATTTCGACACTTTTCTGCCAAAAAATATTTTTTCTCAACCAAATAAACAACATCTAGACCCTGAAGAATTAGATCTTTTACAACGGATGCCAAATCAAGAAATAGCGATTGATGCATTGGTTTCAATGACATCGATACCCATTCAACACATCAATAGAATTTTGATGAGTTTAGTGTTAAAAAAATCAGTTAAAGAATTTCCTGGGAAAATTTATAAGAAAATAGCTGCAGAAAACACGGGAATTCGCCACAATTAGAATAAAATAAAAGAGAGCATAGTATAATGAGTAAATCTGGTAAATCACTGATCATCGTCGAATCACCCGGTAAGATCAAAACAATTCAGAAATTCTTAGGCAAGGACTACATCATTGAGTCGTCGATTGGACATATTCGCGATCTGCCTGAAAAAGAATTTGGCATCGATGTCGAACATGATTTTACCCCGACCTACATCACAATGCCCGATAAAGAACAGGTGATCGCCCGTCTTAAACAATCGGCCAAGCAGTGCGATACAGTGTACCTAGCTCCCGATCCCGACCGCGAAGGGGAAGCCATCGCCTGGCATATCAGCGAAATCCTTCCCAAAACAACAAACGTCAAAAGGATCTCTTTCAACGCTATTACCAAAGACGCCGTCTTAGCAGGGTTATCGCACCCTCGTGAAATCGATACCTCCTTAGTCAATGCACAACAAGCGAGAAGGCTTCTCGATAGAATGGTGGGATACAAGCTCTCTCCCTTTTTAAATAGAAGGATCCAAAGGGGAAAAGAGGGATCCGTTTCCGCAGGAAGAGTCCAGTCGGTGGCATTGATACTCGTCGTAAAAAAGAGAAAAAGAGATCGAAGCTTTCGTCCCTGTCGAATACTGGAACCTGGCTGCCATTTTAAAAACTAGCCAAGAAGAACGCCACTTCACAGCTTCTCTCCATAGCATCGATAGTAAACGGATAGAAAAAGAAGCGGTGGAAGGCAAAAATACAGAAATCATCAACAACAAAGAAGCGGCAGAAAAAGCGCGTGCACGCATGCACAAAAAGCCTTATACAGTACTTGCTGTCGAGAAAAAAGAGAAAAAACGAAATCCCGTTCCTCCATTCATTACATCTACTCTTCAACAAGAGGCGAGCCGCCACTATGGTTTTTCATCGGCAAAAACGATGAATATCGCTCAAGGACTCTACGAAGGAATTGATCTTGGAAATGATGGTGCAGAGGGTTTGATCACTTATATGCGTACCGATTCGGTGAGAAGTGCACCGGAAGGAATTGAAGCTGCAAGAAAATTTATCCTAGAGACATACGGAGAGAACTTTTTACCGCCCCAACCCAAAATATATAGCTCTTCGAAAACAGCTCAAGATGCCCACGAAACAATCCGCCCTACCAACCTCAACCACGCTCCAGAAAAGATCCAACATGCCCTCACCCGCGAACAGTTCATGCTTTACCAACTGATCTGGCGCCGTTTTATCGCTTCACAGATGATGCCTGCTATCTATGATACTGTCTCTGCAGATATCGCTGGAGGTGACGAAGGGGTCATCGTCAGAGCGACCGGCTCACAAATGAAATTCGCAGGGTTTTTAGCTGTTTATGAAGAAGGAATCGATGATGAGCCTAAGGACGACGAAACTAAAATCCTTCCTCATTTGGAAGAGGGAATGCAACTCAGCTTAATCGATGTCACTGCCGACCAAGCATTTACACGTCCACCTCCACGCTACAGCGAAGCTTCGTTGGTAAAAGAACTCGAACGCTTGGGTATTGGACGTCCCTCCACATATGCAACGATTATGAATAAAATTCAAAGTCGAGATTACACGACGAAAGAAGCTGGAAAGCTAAAACCGACTGAATTGGGATGTGTCATCGCCCTGTTACTCGAAAACAACTTCCAAGTGATCATGAACGTCGGCTTCACAGCCGCAATGGAAGATGACTTAGAACTTGTCGCCGAAAATAAAAAAGACTGGAAAACACTCTTACGCGATTTTTGGACTAAATTTATCCCCACCATCGAAACTGCCGAGAAAGAGGGTTTTGTACCTAAAGTCCCCACCGACCTCGACTGCCCCGTCTGCGGTGCAAAGCTTCAAAAAGTATGGTTTAAATCGAAATATTTTTACGGCTGCTCACGCTATCCTGAATGTTCTTTTTCTGGTCCTATTGAACAAATTCAATTTAACAAAGAGGATTATGCCGAAGACTTCGACTGGGATCAAAAATGCCCTCTTTGTCATGGAGAAATGAAACTGCGCCACGGGCGCTTTGGTGCCTTCTTAGGTTGCCTTTCTTACCCCAACTGTAAAGGAATTGTCAATATCCCCAAGAAAGGGGAGGTGATTGTCTCTTCAGAAGATATGCCCCATTGCCCTGCAATCGACTGCCCAGGACATATGGTGGCTAGAAAATCTCGCTTTGGAAAGACATTTTACTCTTGCTCCACATATCCAGAATGCGATGTCATCGTCAATGATCTTTCTCAGCTTGATACAAAATATCCCAGCCATCCACGCACCCCTTACGTTAAACGACCGAAAAAGGGATTTAAAGAGAAAAAAGCTGCGACGACAGCCAAAAAAACTAAAGCAGAAACTTCAACAACAGCAACAAAAAAGAAAACGACAACAAAGGCAAAAAAAACGCGCACGATGCCAGCGCTTCCCCTCTCTCCCGAACTAGCAGCAGTGGTTGGCAGTCATGAACTACCCCGAGGTGAAGTGCTCAAGAAAATCTGGGATTATATCCGTACACACAATCTACAGAACCCTAAAAACAAACGGGAAATCCTCCCCGATGCCAACCTCGCAAAGCTTTTTGGGTCAAAAGACCCCGTAGATATGTTTAAAATGACAGGACTTTTAGGCAAACACATGGGTAAATAAGGGTGTGATTAAAAGCTGTGCGCTACTGTTTTTTCAGAGCAACTTGACATTGGGGTCTGGCTTGATATTCTGATATTCTGGAGGGAGGCATTGGGGTCAGGCTTGGTATTCTGGTATTTTGGTGTCCATCGTTATAGACTAGGCAACGAACACCAAAATATCAGAATATCAAGCCAGACCCCAATGCCTCTCCACAGAATACCAGAATACCAAGCCAGACCCCAATGTCACACCCGTTAAATAAATTCAGAGGTACTTACATATGATTCACTCGTTCATCAAAAGACGTACATTTTTAATGTTATTTTCTTTTTTCTTTGTCTTCTTACACTCCACCATGGCTCACTGCACTCCAAGCAGGCCGCTCGTTATTAAAATTTTTAGCTCCAATAACAAATATGGATTTCAGTTAGATCGGGAAATCTTAAAAGAGCAGTTAGAAAAGCTGGGACATACCGTTATAGAGAAAGAATTTAACGACCATTCATACGAAAGTTCCGACATCAATATTTTTGTTCATAAAGTTCTAAAGAAACAAATAGGGACAGCTCAAATCAATTGGTTCATGCCCAATCCTGAATGCTTTACTCAAAAAGCTGGTAGCTTAGTAGGCATTAATTTGATTCTATGCCGCACCCACCTGGCTGAAGAAATTTTCCAAAAAATGGAACAACCAACTTACTACCTTGGATTTACCAGTCAAGACCTCCATTCAGACACCATTGAGAAAGATTACTCACAATATCTGCATGTGGCGGGCAGAAGTCCCTATAAAGGGACGAATGAAGTCATCCAAACATGGAATAAAGACCCCACACTAACCAATCTAACCATTGTCGATCAGCGCAATAAGTCTGTCTTGACGAACCCTAACGTCAACTGGATAAAAAGATGGATCCCCTTTGACCAGCTATATCAATTGAAAAATTCTTGCGGCTTCCACCTATGTCCAAGCACAGCTGAAGGATATGGACATTACATCGTCGAGGCAATGTCTGCTGGCGTGGTCATCATCACAACCGATGCCCCTCCCATGAATGAATTCATCACCGATCCGCGGTGCCTCGTCCCCTACTCAAGCACGGCCCCATGCGGAGCCGACATACGCCACTACGTCACTCCCGAAGACCTCAGAAAGACTATCGACAGCTTAAAACAACTATCAATTGCCGAACTCCAAGAAATTGGAGAACACAATCGGACTATTTATTTTGAAAAACAACTGGAATTCTACCAAAATCTCGAACTCCTCATGGATACGGTTGATCTTTGAAAGACAAAGCACCTTAAGGTATTTGAACGATCCTGAAAGCCTCCATGCAAAAAATTCCGTTTTTTGGCAATGAGGACCATTTTTAATGGATAAAACATACCTAATCCTGTATATACCAAAACAGACAAGAATCCGTCAGCAAAGCAGATCGTTTCATTCAAAGGAAGTTCTACTTGTAGTTTTCCAAGTTTTGAATTACAAGCCGCATAAGTAGAGAAATCGATGCTACTTTAAACATCACAGCTGATATCCTGCCTAAAGAAAAGAATGTGTTATGACATGTTTCACTTGATGCGGCACCATCAATTACCACAGCAGGTCTGAGTTCTCCTTCGACTAAGGCATTCAATTTTTGCTCCATCTTGCTAAAAGCACGATATGCAATTCCAGTCATCACAGGAATTAAAATCACCATACACATCTGCAAATTAGCATAACTTGGAATATAGTCATCTCCTGAACTAATAATAGTTATATTTTTGCAATTAAAATCGCTTCCATTTGTCTGCGCATTCATCTTCAATAATATTTTCAATAATATCGGGGCCTTAAGTTCACAAAGATTAAAGGTACGATATTGCCTATCAATGCTGCCAGAAAGCACGTAGGAGTCGACAGCGACAACAGCAGTAGCCAAGGCACCTAACATTAAAGAATCTTTTTTAGCAACGTTTACTGCACCGGCAGCAAAAGAAATAGCGCCATTTGCTACATGACCAGCAGCTTTTAATAAACACCCCATAAAAACCCTCCTATTTAATTAAATCATTAAAATAAAGAGAATTTTAAAATAAAACTATTAAAATTCCAAGAAAAAAAAATCCAGAAAAAAAAAATCCATTTGTTAGCGCAAAATAGAAATTTCCGGTTTTTTGCAAAAATGGAAGTAAAAACCGGAAATTTTTAAATTATATAATACGTAAAAAACTTCACAAACATCATAAAATCCATGTTATTTGGAAGTTCG
>JABDDS010000098.1 GCA_013287465.1 Chlamydiota bacterium
CACCCATACGAGGCTTTAATTCTTCGGGAACGTGATCGAGTATTTCCCTTGTATTTCTGAAGATTTGTCTTCTGTATTCATCCATTGATTCAAAGGCATATTTATTTGCTAGGCAGAACCATTGCATACTTAAGGGGTCTGTTTGATATGTTGGACTTGTCAGTAATTTATTAAAGACTCCCCATTTTGGGTCTCCATTATTTACGATAATGTAAGGAGCTCCGTAATAGTTATCCATACCGAGCATATCGAATTTTTGGCCACTGCGAACAAAGACAAAATTAAGCTTCCCTTCTTCAATGAGTTTTTCGTAATGTTCAAGTACAAGCTTAGCTTTTAGAGAGTTCGCAAAATCGATTGTGCCATCAATCTGGACCGTGAGTTCTTGAGTATCAGGTTTGGATACTAAAAGACGGTCAATTTCGCCGATCATATCTCCTGGAGTGTAGTGAGCATGGTCTAAGTGGAGATCTATATTGTGATTAAATTCTCCTGCAAATAGATTTACTGTTTTTATGTTAGGATCTGCAATAACTCGATTTGTATCGCGATTCTTTCCAAGTAGGTCCATCGATTCAAAATAAGATCTATCCATATAAGCACGCTCTGCTTTAGGATTAATTCTTTGAACAGCTGCACTAACGCCGGCCATTGTATTCATTGCTGATTTCGTTACACCGACTCTTACATAAGGTCTAAATTTTTCTGGGATCCAGGAGAGTTGCTCTTTATAAATGTTTTCAAAATCCCCTTCCTTAAAAGGGGTTGTAACAGCAAGTAAAGTGGCCATTTCGCAATGTATTAGCTCGATCGATTTGGCAAAATCTGTAGAAGAAGAGGGTTCTTTAAGGGATTCAGCTTTTGCTTTTGCTAAATGTTGCAACGCCCTAAATAGGCTTGTTTGGATTAACATTCGCATATCTGGATTGTCGTTGAGTGCTGCCAACTTTGCATCTCCTATGTCATCTAACAGTCCTTTTAATAGGTTTAGCGTTGCTTTTCCCAAAATAGCCATTAGAGGCTGTTCTAATTCAAATTTTGGTTCAGATACAATCGCTTTAAAGTTTCTAAATAACGTGCTTTCGATGATCGATTCTTTGTTTGGATAAACAATTGGATTTGCACCAGATGCAGCATATTGGGTTATCTGAGTACTTTGCATGTCTCGATGTTCAAGAAGTTTTTCCAAAGGTAAAAAATTTAAAAATTTCATTCGGGCATTGACAGCACCAAGGCGAGTTCCGGTCTGGTTAGTAAAATTTGTTAATTTTGAATTAAAATTTGAATTGGCATCGTTTATTAATTGGTCCCAATTATAAGAGTGATCTTTGTTAAATTTTAAATGTAAAAAAGAATTTACTTTTATTTTTGGATAATCCTCTGGCTTTGAAAAAACATTAAGGGATGTTAAAAGGCCGACGCCATGAGATGTTGTTCTGCAAATAAATTTGGCATTAATAAGCAAAAAAGCTCTCAATTTTCTTTTTTCCTCTTGGGATAAGTGGCTGTACTTACGAGTAATTACATCATTGATAGCTGTTTGGCATGCAGATTTGACCTCGTGGAGTTTTCTATTGAACACATCTTCCTTCTTTTGATTGCCATTCGTTTTTATGTACTGTCCAAGTAAATCAGTCACATCAAACAAGAGCGGAGGGTCAATAAAATGATCACTCCAATTGTCTCCTTGTTTTGTGCGATGGTTTTCTATTGCTTTATCTAAACCTTCGGACCAACTTTTTACTAGATCTTTTCTAGCTGGAGGAGTGTTAATCACAGTAAACGAGAGTGGAAGCAAAGAACCTATTTCTTCTGTGTCCATCAACTCTGTTCTTTCTACTGAAGAGTGAGATAGTTCCTTAGCAATCTCGGCTTGAATAAGGGATTGATATTTAGAGGATTCTCGGTGATATTGTTTTCCTGATAGATTTTCAAAGGCGCCTACCTGGAGGTTGTTGTTTAACTTATTGTCATAGATGTCATCGCCAAAAGCAGCTCCTACAGTTGCAGATTTTGCTAAATAATTTAAAATTAAAAATTCAATTTGCTTTTTTAGTTTAGGGTTGGAAGTTCTCTTATGCACATCCATTAGAAGTGCTGTATTTAAATGCCATTCAGAATATTGCTTTTCTATGGGAGATTCTTGATCAGAGCGAACCACCAGCGTACTCTGTGGATCGCGTACTCTGCCTGCCTGAAGTAATTCTAAAAATTTTGGATAATACGTCACATTCGATAACTTGCCTATGAGTTCCTGGCTTTTTTTATAAACACGCATCATTTCAGGAGAGATCGTTGCCTCTTGTCCCCGCGCTTGGATTTCCGCTAATAATCTCTCGAACGATTTATGTATTTCGATGTGTTTTTGACACCATGCAGGCATTTCTTGTTTTCTTTTGGCATTCCAGGTCGAAAACCTTTCCATTTTGCTGGATAATTTTTTTTCAACATCTGATGCACTGGCACTTAGCTCATTTGTTACTAAAGATATATTTGGTATCATAATTACCTACACTTAATATAATAAAAAAACATAACTACATGTATTCATTATAACATAAAGATATTTATTTGTTTTTTAATAAAAAAAACTTCTGTAAAAAAAACTTACAATTTTCTCATTTTTAAGAAAATAGAGATATGTTAAAATTGTGCAGGCATGTTAAATTAAATTTAATAAAAAGGTGGTTTTTGTTATGCAGTTGGTTAGGAGTTGGTTCTTTAAAAAGGATCACCATGATTCTTTAGATCAAGTGCATTCCGCCTCTTTATCCGCTGCAGCTTCCTCCCCCTCTGATCGAGAGCTTTTGGTTTCCCGGGCGACCGGTGAGCTTTTTTCTAATAGCGCATCAGCGACAGGGCCGCAGAGAAAAATCTTAGGTGCTGCCCAAGGAAAAGCTTGTTCTGAACAGCTAAATCAAGAATATCCTTTTTTATTGACCCCAAGCTTGCGTTCTGCTCTATCTAAAGTGCCTCAAGATAAAAAGGAATGGTATATTAATTTATTTTTGATGATGGATATCTATAAACAAACAAAAGATCCTAAGTTACAACATTTGGTTAGTTTTTTGGTTTTAAACTATTTGGCTAAAGCAGCTCCGATTTGTTTTTATAACGTAAATCCTGAGATTGTAGATCAGTTAACACAAATGTTTCAACGGTCTATGCCTGAATCGGAAGAGGTTTCCTATAACAGAGAAAGTCCTGCATTTGATGCTTATCTTTTTGCAAAAATCGCAAATGAATTGGCAATCGATTCGGGTGGAGATTTTTTCATTGTAGATACAAAAAAAATAGCTTCTTTCTTCCCTCTCTTTTTTCTAGTTGCTCATGGAAAACAGGTAGACTGGGAGCGATTGATTACCTCAAGCGTATTGGAACATATAAAAAAACATCCAGAAAATCCATTTGAGTTTCCTTTGTCTTCACTAATTTTATTTGACATGACTTCATATTTAGATCAGCATTTAGTATCTTGTGGAAATGAGATTGAAAACCAGTTATTCAAGGAAAAACTTCAGAAATTTGAAATGATCCTTAATCGCGTTGTTGAAAAAACGATTAAAAATTTATTGGATATTTTTTCAAAATCTGCCGAGATAAGGTGTGACGAAAATCAATTAAGGAACTTTATCGTTAAAAGCATTATCTGCACTTGTTGTGGCGATGTAAGAGGAATTGGAACACTACATATTCTTCCTATTTTCATTGGTTCTCAAAGATTCGACCAAGCTCATGCAGTGATTAATAACTTTTTGAATGGCACAGGGATCAGACTTGGAAGTGTTTCTGGACGGGATAAGGTCTTTAATTTTTTTTCGTTGGAGGAATTTTTAGAAAGTTTTGAAATTCCATTTGACAAAGACATTAAACTTAAAAAATACCCAAAAAATATTCGTTTGGAATTTAAAAATAAATTAGACTTCTTATTAAGTCCAGTGTATAAAAAAACAGTAGAAATTTTCAGTCAAGACCGAGGGCGTTCTTTTGTCACAATCCTTGGCGTGTCTACACTTGACCTATTGAATGGGGTATTGACCGAAATCAATGATGCACAATGGAGCCAACTTAATTCGAATCCCGAGTACAGACAGTTAATTCAGATTACATTGTATAAGATCGAGTGTCAACTTGACCTAGCCGGAAAGTGCATAGGTAATTTTAATGCTTTTACAGATGTTATAGAACGGATTCATTATGAAATTGCAGCGCTGCTCGCTATTTTTTCTCCATTTGAACCTTCGGACTTCTCTTCTATCTATCAGAAACGTTTAACCATTATTCCTGAATCATTAAAAAGATATGTGCACGCTGGGTTGACCAAGTCGGGAATGAATACTTTTGCAGCAATTTCGATAGCGTCTGGTATAGATTCTGTAAAAGCTGTGCATAGGGAATCTCATTTTGAACTCCTTCAATTCATAGGAATTACTCACAATCTTGAAAATGTCCTCGCTGATCAATTAGTCCAAAAAGTAGATGTTTTGTTTACTGAATTTTATCATAATATTAGCCTCTACTCAGATCATACTACTTATTCTACTGTTGATGTTATCGGTGATGTTGAACGAGTATTAAGGGAAAAACCATTAACAGAGCATTTAACAGTTGGTATAGATGCTACAATCGACCACGTGAATTCTTTCAAGTTAAAAGCTCTTTTTGAGCATTTTGAAGCTCAAACCCTTGAAGGAAAGCTCAATATAATTGTTATTCGCAGTGGACAGAAGTGTGATATGTTTGGCATGGATAATTACTATGGATCTCCTTTTTATATTGTAAACAATGGTGGACCTCAATGGGATAATTATAAAAAACTGACTAATAATCAGGAATTTGCGACAGATTTATTGAGTACCCAATGGTTTTGTTTAGTGCACAAATATACACCTCAACTTCTTGATGAGTATAAAAATGCGATTTTTAAAAATACCAAAGTAATTCTTGCCAATGTCCCTTGTGATGTAAAGCCAGGGGGAAATTCCAACCTCAGAGTCTGTAATGTTTCGGAAGACTCAGAGTCCTGTTTAATTGATATTAAATGTCATGGAAAAAAATCTGAATCCATCAGATATCAAGTAGAGGATCTGTTTTTTGAAAAACTTGTTGCTAACAATATTAGAGTCCATCGTCGAGCTGGTTACGGGTATTTCAACGTTAATTTTAATGCTTATTCTGTAGGATTAGATGTCTCTCGTCTTTCGACAATAAGAATTAACCCCGGAATCAACCAAAGTGAGAATCAAACAATTATAGAATTTCTAAGA
>JABDDS010000099.1 GCA_013287465.1 Chlamydiota bacterium
ATCCTGCCGGCGAAGCCGATCCTGCTTATCCTGTTAAAAATTTTCTTGCCTTTTGTACTTAGAATTGCTGCTATTTGCCAAAGTGAGAAAGAAGAAAAAATTTATCGTCCATTGTTCATTGCAGCTTGCTGTTTTCTGTGCTATACTGCGAGGCGGTGAATTTTTGCGTTTTGCGCGCGTCAAAACTCTCGCGGTTCGACGATCGCAAACGGATCAATATTAGTAATATTAATCCGTTTGAGATCGTCGAACCGCGAGAGTTTTCACGCAGCGCAAAACGCAAAAATTCACCGCCCCGCAGTATAAAATAGCAGAAAGTCCACGCACTGTAAATTTGTACATTTTAGGTTAAAGTGTTTGTTTATTTTCTCTTCTCTCTATTTCTTGCACTAGCATCCCCTCTTTTTGCACAAGAGGTATCGACTGCTAAATTAAAAGCTCTTTATAACAGCTTGGATCCCTCTTCTGTTTCGCAACACCTCGCCTTTTACAATCTATATAGTGAATCATCCGAAGGACAACAAGCATTGCGCGATGCTTACGCTCTCCTTTCCGGCCACTCCAAATCCCCCCAAGAAGAGATTTCCTTGCCTCCACTGCTCTCTTCTTCGCTGCACTCTCTGATCAGTATTGTCAATAAACATTCAAATGAAGAATGCATCGAGCTCTCCGATACAGAGCTAGCAGCCATCGATAAACTTGCCTACCGTCTCCCGCACAGGAAACTTTTGGGACATCAGGCTGCAACTGAAGATGAGGTGCTCAAACTTCCCATCAATGAAATTGACCTTGCACGTGGGGTGCTTCTTTCTCAGCTAGGAAGCAGCCCAGAGCAAATGCGTAAAATCAAAAGCTACGAAGCAACGCTCGATCTCATGGCCCTTCAAATTCTCACTCGGGTATCTTTAGATGCATCGCCAAAGGCAAAGATACGTGCGATCAACCGATTTATCTTCGAAGAGATGGGCTTCCGCTTTCCTCCTCATTCGACTTATGCCAAAGACATCGACCTCTATACCTTTCTCCCTTCTGTTCTAGACTCTCGTCGTGGGGTTTGCTTGGGGGTTTCGATCTTGTATATCTGCTTAGCGCAACGCCTTAATTTAGATTTAGAAATCGTCACTCCCCCTGGACACATATTTGTTCGTTGGCACAAAAAAGGAGAGACCATCAATATCGAGACCACAGCCCGAGGAATCAATCTACCTGATGAACAATATCTTGGCATAGATACACGTAAACTGCAGCAACGCAATATCAAACAAACAATTGGCATGGCGCATTTCAACCAAGCTTCAGTATTTCTAGAAAGAAAAGAATATGATAAAGCGATGGAAGCCTACACTAAAGCACAATATTACCTAGAGGAAGATAAGCTTTTAAAAGGACTAATGGGCTACACGGCTCTCCTTCTCGGCGACGAGACATTGGGAAAGCAGCTGCTACAACAAGTGGTCGATTACCTGCCCGATCACGCAGTCTCAAAGGAAACGATACCAGAAGACTATCTCAATGGTAAAGTCTCTGCAGATGGCATTGGAGCTATTTTTATGCGTGTCGACGAAACGCGCGAATCGCTGCTTAAAAAGAAAAAAGCATTGGAGGATGCCTTAGAAAAATCCCCTAGCTTTCGCGAAGGCATTTTTAGTCTCGCTGCCAACTGGCTACAGCTCCATCGTTCTGGTGAGGCCCTTCAAACTTTAGAACGTTATCATGAAATTGATCCTAATCAAGCAACAGTGGAATATTATTTGGCAGTTCTATATGCTGAGCGCTTGGACTATAATAAAGCGTGGAAGCATTTACGGCTTGCCGAAGCTCTTGTCAAAGAGCGACAGCATGACCCAGAAGCCCTCCTCGAGCTTAGGCAAGAACTTGTAAAACACTGTCCCGAATAACACAGGAGAATGCAATGACGAAAATTTATACAAAAACAGGCGACAAAGGGGAGACTTCATTATTTACAGGGCAGCGAGTGCCAAAAAACGATCCCTTTATTGAGGCGTTGGGTTCTGTCGATGAATGCAATTCTTCATTGGGAGCTGCAATTGCTTTTCTTCCTCCGACAACAAAAGAAATGAAAGCCATTCGCCAGCAGTTAGAGACGATTCAACATGCACTTTTTGATATAGGAGCTGCTTTGGCAACACCCAGGACACGAGCGGCAGATGTTAAATTGGAAAAAACTCGTTTCGACAAAGAAGAGGTAGAGCAATTGGAACATTGGATTGATGAGATGACAGCTCAACTGCCTCCTCTACATGCTTTTATATTGCCTGGGGGACACCAGAGCGGAGCCTTATTGCACGTTGCCCGCAGCATCTGCCGACGCGCTGAACGACGCATTTTGCCTCTTCATCGCAACCAAGATGTCTCCGATAGCGTTGTGATCTATATAAATCGGCTTTCGGACTATCTTTTTTGCCTCTCTCGCTATGTCAACTACCTGAATAAATTACCTGAGACAGAATGGGTGCAGCACAAATCAAGAGAATAGCTTATTGAAGCATGAAAATTTATACCAAAACACACTCAAAACTTGGGGCCTTAGGCTGACTAGTAACCTGAAATTGTTTGTTTGTATAAGCATTAATCAAAGCGAATCCATGTACAACATGATCCACAATAGGTTCTTTTTCTGGGTTTGCTTTGAAAACAGGTTTTGAAAAACAAAGACTTCTTCCAGGAGCAAAGACGGCAACACCAGGATTAATTGCTGCTGTTTGTTCTGCCACCCCTCCGTCTTTCCCTGCAGAGCAAGCGTCGAAAATAATTGCAGCATCTTCAGCACGACAATTACGAGGAAAATGGATTTCAAGGCTCGCGTAGAAATGGAGTGTGTCACCACCTTCAGAGTTAGGTTTACTCTCTCTCCCAAGGACTACAATTCTTTTCCCTTGATCTTCAGCGCCATGACAAACAATATCTACCAACTTCACCCCCCGAGGACTTTTCTCACCTATTTCCTTTAATCTATTTTCGAGCTCCTCTCCACTGTTAATGATATAGGCTTGAACGTTATAATACTTCTGAAAATTTTGAATCTTATAATGATGATAGTAATAAGCTGCATTGCCTATTAATGCCCCATGAGGATCATATCCACTCACAAAGTAAACACAAATCGGTTTTTTATCATCATTTGGAATTTGATTAATCAAAGTAAAATCTTTATCTAATTTTGAATAATTTCTATCATGAATCTCTTGGGTAAATCTTAAAGTCAGTATGTCAGAAATAGCACCTAAATACTGGCAAAAAATCTGCCAAATCCTCTTGAATAAATTAGTTTCTACAGGAGTGTTTTTGTACTTTACAGAACGAGCGACCGATATATAATCGGGCATTTCTCTGAACATCATGAATAAACTACTTGATAATGGAGCCGCAGGCATAATAAACCTTATTATTAATAAATAAATGCCATTCTATCAAAAATCCATATTTAAATCAATTAATTTTAATTAACATTAATTTTAATTAAACTAGTAAAAACAGATTCATCGCAAATTGCAGAACCAATTTTGTGCTCATCGTCTTCTCTTTGTGCCTTAGTGTCTTGGTGTCTTGGTGTTTAATTATTAACCAGTTGTTAGCATAAGTTGCTGCGCAAAACTATAAAAATTAAACACAAAGACACGAAGACACAAAGAGGTGATTTTCTACCCTTGTATTTGATTGTTAACTATTTTTAACGGGAATTGCTGCAAAAGCGAAAAATCCTGCAATCTGCAATGAACCAAAAAAACATTGTTATTTGCAGAGGTCAAGAAAGTATGAACGAAACGTTTCTATTTCATTTTTAAGATCTTCCAAACTCAACTGTTTCGGTTCGATGTCAAAAATTTGCGCCCATCTTTGGTTAGTGACAGGGAAGAGATGAAAATGGACATGAGGTATGTCTTGAAAGGCGTTAGGACCATTCTTTTCCAAAACGATATACTGGTCTGTATTTAGATACTCAGAAAAAAACTTCACCGCTTTTGGAATCATAATCGAAAATTCTTCCCACTCTTCTCTCGACATCTCGTGGGCCTTTACAATATGCCTTTTAGGAAATATTAACAGGTGTCCCTTTACACGCGGTGCATAGTCGACAAGGATTCTCAAATACTCACCTTCAAAAACAGACTGCGATTCAACGATTTCAAGATTACAAAAAATGCAATCTTTAGCGATAACGCAGTCCGTTTTAAGTAAGCTTAAAAAGACAAAAATAACTAGAAAAAACATGCTATTTATCTTTATTACTGTCTTTGGTTGAGCTGAGCGTTAAACTGAATAGATGGTACTCCATTGAAAAAAACCGTAGAAAATCCTACAGAACCAGTGAAAAACTCATAAAACTGTCCCCAATTTTCAAGATCGGTACTAAACAAAAACGTTTCTGCCGTCTTTCTAAAGTAACAGGTTTTAACGACGTTAATCACTTGTGGAGACAACTTATCTGCCTCTAAAGAAAAGAAATCACCACCGATTGCTACTCCTCCGAATGGAAGCTGTGATCCTTCTGGAATTTCTATGATAATATGGGGATTAGCGCTGAAAAAACCTCCTTCTATCATTTCTTGAGTGACATCATTGATAGAAATGATACAGTATTCTAGGAAGTCGTCCGAAGTGTCATAGCTGTCACTTGCAAAAGATGTTGTCGCGATCAAAGCTGTCATCAAATTCATTAGTAGAAATTTTTTCATATATTCCCTCTGCTACTTCCGTAGCTGTTATAGTTTAAAAAAATGTACAAAGACAAAACTGATTAGTTGACTCTTTACTCACGGTTAACTTGATTGGGAGTCAAAACTCTGTTGGCTGGTGTGCAGATCG
>JABDDS010000100.1 GCA_013287465.1 Chlamydiota bacterium
CTTTTGTCTTTGTTTTGTTTCAGATTTTTGGTATACTGCGTCCTTTGGATCAAAGGAGATCAAATGGTGCGTGAGAAGGGAAAGATTTTTGGTACGGATGGGGTCCGTGGATTAGCCAACTTCTATCCGATGACAGTCGAAACTGCGTTGGCTTTGGGACGTGCTGCCGGTAAGCTATTCCGTCGGCATAACGGAAAGCATCGCGTCGTCATTGGGAAAGATACCCGTCTTTCGTGCTACATGTTTGAAAATGCACTGATCTCTGGTTTGTGCTCTATGGGTGTCGACACTCTGATGCTCGGGCCATTTCCGACGCCTGGCGTTGCTTTTATTACTCGCGCTTACCGTGCAGATGCTGGCATTGTGATTTCAGCCTCTCATAACCCTTACTACGATAATGGAATTAAGTTCTTTTCTTCAGAGGGATTTAAATTGCCTGATTCATGGGAAGTAGAGATGGAAACTCTTGTCTCTCGTGGGAATTTTGATGATAGCCTTCCTGCTAATGATGACATTGGAAGGAACATGAAAATTCACGATGCCGACGGGAGATACATTGAGTTTGTCAAAGCGACATTTCCCCGCCGTCTTTCGTTGAAAAACCTCAAAATCGTGTTAGATTGCGCAAATGGAGCTAGTTATAAGGTAGCTCCATTGGTGTTTCGCGAGCTCGATGCAACAGTTCATTTATATGGAAATACCCCGGACGGTTTGAATATCAACAAAGAGTGTGGGGCTCTTCACATCGAGACGATTCAGAAAGCGGTGATCGATCACCATGCTGATGTTGGCATCGCTCTCGATGGGGATGCCGATAGAATTATCATGGTCGATGAGAATGCTCAAATCGTCGATGGCGATACGATCTTGGCCATTTGCGCCCGGGACATGAAGAAACGGGGACTGCTTGCTAATAACAGAGTCGTCAGCACTGTCATGGCCAATTTGGGTTTTATTAAATCAATGGAAGATCTTGGCATTGAAGTTGTTAAGTCTCAAGTGGGCGATAGATATGTCATTCAAGATATGCTCAATCATGAGGCTAACTTAGGGGGAGAACAAAGCGGACATCTCATTTTCCTCGATCATAACACCACCGGAGATGGATTGGTATCAGCGTTGCAAGTACTGCGCATCATGATAGAGACCGATTCCAAGCTTTCTGACTTAGCAACTGTATTTAAAAGATATCCCCAGGCGATGGTGAATGTGAAAGTTGGGAGTAAACCTCCGTTGGAGACATTAAAAAATGTCACCAAAGCCATCACCCAGGTAGAAGCATCTCTTGGGGAATGTGGAAGGGTGTTAGTGAGATACTCGGGAACGGAGGATCTCTGCCGCGTGATGGTAGAGGGAACGAATCGGAAAAAAGTGCATCAGATGGCTCAAACGATTGGTGGCGTCATCGAAGTTGAAATTGGGAATCGCTAAGCTATGTGTGGAATTTACGGGTATATAGGGCGTAAAAACGCCGTCAAAGAGACGATTGCAGGGCTTAAGAAGCTCGAATACCGAGGGTATGATTCCGCTGGCATTGCGGGGATCAACAACGGGAAGATTTTGCATTGCAAGGAAAGGGGTAAAATCGCTGCCCTTGAAGAGTCTGTGGGCAAAAATGATCTTCAGCTCGATGTCGCCATCGCACAGACCCGATGGGCTACCCACGGCAAACCAGGAAAGCTCAATGCCCATCCTCATTTCGATAATCATCACTCATTAGCTGTCGTCCATAATGGCATCATTGAAAATCATGAGGTCCTCCGCAAATCCCTTTTAAGTCAAGGAGCCAATTTCGTTTCAGAAACTGATACTGAAGCGGTTGCCCACTTGATTGCGAGTTTTTACACAAACGATATTCTAAAAGCCATCCAAGAGGCTGTCAAACTTTTGAAAGGTTCTTTTGCATTGGCAATCATCCACCGAGATTTTCCTGGTAAAATCTTTGCCGTCGCGCATGAATGCCCTTTAATCATTGGAATTGGTGCTGATGAAACCTTTATTTCTTCCGATTCAAATGCCTTTGTCGCCCATACGCAAACGGCCATCTTTTTGAAAGACAGAGAAGTGGCTGTTATCGAAGCAGATAAGATCGACATCTTCGACGCTACTCACAAAAAAATCGCAAAGAAAAGTGAACAGCTAGAAGCAACTGCTGAAAGTGTTTCAAAGGGATACTTTGAACATTTCACCCTCAAAGAAATTCACGAGCAGCCACAAACGATCCGCAATGCGATCTACTCCCGCTTTAGCAATGAATATGGCACTGCTTTGTTTGAAGAGCTCGATTTCGATGATAATGAACTGCTCTCTGTTGAACGGATTCTCATCCTTGCTTGTGGCACCTCATGGCACGCGGGCTGCTTAGCTGCCTACATGATCGAAGACTGCGCTCGGCTGCCTGTGCAGGTTGAAATCGCTTCTGAATTTCGCTACAAAAACCCTGTTATCCCTCGCGGGACATTAGTCATTGCGATTAGTCAGTCGGGAGAGACCGCCGACACCATTGCTGCAGTGCGCGAGCTCAAAGCCAAAGGATCGAAGATATTAGCCCTCTGCAACGCACAGGACTCCACCCTTTCCCGTGAAGCTCACTCGTGCTTGTTTTTGCGCGCCGGACCAGAAATAGGGGTGTGCTCGACCAAAGCATTTACAAGCCAGGTCGTGGTTCTTTCATTGTTTGGGTTAATGATGGCCCGGATGCGCCATATGAGTAAACATAAGGGACAAGAGTTTTTAGAGGCATTGAAAAAGCTTCCCGACCAGGTGGAAAAGGTTCTTGCGAACTCCAAAAATATTGAAAAAATAGCTAAAAAATATGCGAAGTACGACAACTTTTTCTTCTTAGGCCGTCACTATATGTTCCCTGCTAGCTTAGAGGGGGCTTTAAAGCTTAAAGAGATCTCTTATATCAATGCCAACGGATATCCAGCGGGAGAGATGAAGCATGGTCCTATCGCTTTGATTAGTGAAGAATGCCCCACAGTAGCTTTGTGTGCAAATAAAGCAACCTATGATAAGCTTTTAAGCAATTTAATGGAAGTTAAGGCGCGAAGCGGTCCAGTGATCGCAATAGCCGAAGAGGGAAGTTTCGAATTAGATCGAATAGCCGATGAAATCATCGAGGTTCCTAGAACCATCGATGAACTCGCCGCTATCCCAACGAGTGTCGCTGCGCAGCTTCTCGCCTATTACATTGCACTTGAACGAGGGACTGATATCGATCAACCTCGTAATTTAGCCAAATCCGTGACCGTTGAATAGACAATAACAGTAATTTGAAATGTAAGAAAATAATGAAATAACAGGATAAACAGGATCGGCTTCGCCGGCAGGATAGAAAAATTTTTATCCTGCCGGCGAAGCCGATCCTGCTTATCCTGTTATTTCATTTTGTTTAAGGAGATATATTGATGAATAGTAGGCTTATTCACGGAATTCTTCTCGTCGCAGGAACTTCTATCGGAGGAGGGATGCTCGCTCTGCCAGTAACAACAGGGCAGGTGGGGTTTTATCCCTCCTTAGGAATTTATCTTGCTTGCTGGCTTTTTATGGCCTCTACAGGACTTCTCTTTCTTGAAGTTTCCTTGTGGATGAAAGATGGAGAAAATATCGTTTCGATGGCAGAACGTACCTTAGGGGCTTTTGGAAAAGCGGTGACATGGGGACTTTATCTCTTTCTCTTTTATTGTTTAACTCTCGTTTATATCGTAGGGATGGGAAATCTTTTCGTACAGGGATTTAAAGGATTTATCCCTCTTGAGGACTGGCAGGGACAAGTACTATTCCTCCTTCTTTTTGGTCCCGTCGTTTATGCGGGTACTCGTGTGATTAGTCGACTGAATCTTTTTTTGATGCTCGGGCTCGGCATTTCCTATGTAATGTTTGTTTTTTTTGGTTTTACCCACGTCGATAGCTCTTATCTCACGCACACGAACTGGTCGCGGCTATGGATTGCTCTTCCGGTGACCTTCACTTCATTTGCTTATCAAGGGATTATTCCGACTCTTGTCGATTACATGAAACGAGATGCTAAGCAGATCCGCCTTGCAATCCTGATAGGTAGTTTCCTTCCTTTTGTGGCCTATACGATCTGGCAGTGGTTAATTTTAGGGGTGGTGCCAGCGGAAGGTCCTAATAGTTTAGCAGAAGCAATGCGTAATGGGCAAAACGCAGTCGTTCCTTTGAAAAATCTCCTTGATGTCCCAGATATCTATCTCGTTGGGCAGTGTTTCGCTTTCTTCGCTCTCGTCACTTCGTTTATTGGAGTGACCCTCGGGCTGATGGATTTTCTTGCCGACGGGTTGAAAGTGGAAAAGACCCCATCTGGCCGCCTTGGGTTATCGGCGTTGATCCTTATCCCTCCTTTGATGGTTGCCTTCGCCTATCCCCATGTCTTTTTAACAGCTCTTGGTTATGCCGGAGGATTCGGCTGCGCCTTGCTCCTTGGATTACTTCCGGTGGCGATGGTATGGGTGGGACGTTATCACATGGGACTAACAGGGGAATATCGTTTCTTTGGCGGACGCCTGCTATTGGGTATTTTTGCTTTGTTTGTCGCCTTTGAGCTATTCTGTGAAGTCGCGGTGATCGCCGGCTTTGTAGGACACGGGTGATTAACCATTAAATCAATTTGTTGAATTTTAGTGTTTTACTACAGAGCACAGTTGAGATTGTTGTTCTCAAAAGATAAGCGAGTACAGGATATGGA
>JABDDS010000101.1 GCA_013287465.1 Chlamydiota bacterium
GAAAGAGAAGCCTTTTGGCTACGTAATTTCAAAATTGCAGAAACTAATGTACCAACTATTGATAAAGCTAATATTGTTCTAGTATCAGATGTACATGGAAATTTTCTTTACACGAAAAAATTCGCCTTGCTCGTAGAACATTTCGCAAACCCAGAGAAATGCAGTATATTATTTGAAGGAAAAAAAATCAATTTACCAATGTCTACAGTTTGGTGTAATCCTGAAAATGAATTCGGTAATTGGGATTCAGATGAAGCCATACAGCATATAACTTTATTAGGAAAAAAATGGGCTCGGGCTATTACTCTTATGGAGACCATAGACCTTTCCACTAATTCCATGCCAGAAATAAAGAGTAAAGTAACAAAAATTATTCAAGTGCTTAAACCTGAAAATATTTCTTCTTGTTTAGAAACTTTAAATGCACATCGTCAAAATAAAGATATTATTAATCAAAACTTAAATAATCCAGAACAAGAACAACTCCAATATGAGGAAAAATTATTTACATCTTATGAATCCACAGTTAGTAAATCTTTAAAAAATATAGAAGAGAACTCGGACCCAATGACTCAAAGACGTGCTTATTTTACATTTGTTTGTAGTATTATATATCACAGAACCATAAATTCAGTTGAATTTAGAGCTTTTATGATTCAAAGACAAAAAATGATGATCCAAAGTATTGACAAATCTCATACCTCAGAAAAAATTCATATTCATTACTTTCCTTATGAACTGTCCATATATTGTTCTATATTCATTTTTATTTATGCTCTACAAGTAATTGTATTAGAAAATACTTTGGTGCCACCCAAAGCATGATCAGCTTATTTACTGTGAAGACAGCTGATGGAAATAAGCCCGCTAAAAGCACAGCTGGAAGAAACAGACCTAAAACATTTGAAGGTGTTCTAGATTTGTACGTATCCAACACAGGATGTTTCCAATTATAGTACATAATTGCTGTGACCACTACTAGGGAAGCAACTAGAAAAATGCAACACGTAATTGATGATATCGTTTCATATCTTAGAACTTGCTGAATCACTTCTGGTGCTTGTTCCAATAGGAAATCATGCGTTCCTTCTAGATAATCTATAAGTTTTTGTTGTATTGCGTTGTAATTTGACATATTTTCTCTCTATTTATTTTAAACATTCCTGTTTGTGTTATAAAAAGCCCAAAGCAAATTGCTTTGGGCATCCTCACCAACCACGCTGAACCTTGCCTAGCCGTACCCCAGCACGCCCCACCACGCGATGCCAAATCTAGGCATGCCACGTTAAATTTTGTGCGTTTTATCCTTCCCAAACTAATGGTCGCCAATCGGGAGGAATGATTCCGTCTCTTAATGCTGGTCCAATCATTCCTCGATGTCGTTGATCTGCCCTTAGCACATGACAACGCCTACAGAGCGATCTTAAATTTGAGAGTTTGTTAGTCCCCAACTTACCAGATTGAATGTGATCTATATGTGCGGCATTTTCTTTTAGTAAGATTCCACAACGAACACACTGATAATTGTCTCGTTCTAAAACTATTTTTCTTATTTGTATCCAAATTGCCTTTGGAGGGCGTTTTTTCGGCATTTTAATAAGTTCTCATATTAGTGTTAATAAAAATGGAAGGGATTTTTAATTCCCTTCCAGTCCATGCCAGACCCAACTGAACCGTGCCTAACCTAGCCAATCCACGCCGTGCGTTGCCGGGCCAATCCCAGCCGCGTGATGTTATTTGTCTTCTGAGATATCAAAGACTTCTACTTTAAAACGTCCAAAACCAATACTTCTTCCATCTCCAAGACCTACCAAGTCGCCTGCACTTATTAAAGCGCTTTCCATTTCTCTCCTCGAAACAACCGCTCCATCCCATTGAATTTCAAATGAAGCACGCCATCCCGCAGAGGCAGCTGCTCGATAACGAACATTACGTCCTTTGGTTGTTGGATTTTTTACAGACCGAACATCTATGTAGACGGGCTGAGTTTTATCATTAGTAAGGCTTTCTTGATCAGGCAAATATCGATCTAATAAAATTAATTCTTCCATCACTATAAGGGTCGAAGTTATTTTTGACTGTATAGAACCCCTACCCGATTTAATGTGCTTCCCACCATCTCTTAAACACCCGAAAATATAAGTAGCGTCAACATACAACTGATTTTCTTTAGTTTTAAGAACTGAACGTTTCCATTCTTCTGGATCATTTCCTGCTACACCGGTTCGCTCTTTTTTTTCGAGAGAAATAGTGTCCATAGAGAAACTGTGAAATAAAATTGGCCGTTTTCCAATAATAGTAATGTTTGCTTTAAGAATACTCATATTTAAATCTTTTTTTAATTTTTAAATTTTATGTTTGTAAGCAATTTATTTGCTATATGACGTCATATTTTATACAGACCGAGATTTTACGTAAAGTCTTTAGATGTATGGTCTCTAGATTCTTTAAAAAAGTTATTCAAAAATACTCTCAAAACGATAAATTGAGAGGTTTGATTTGAGACCAAAAGAAAGAAAAACAGATTTAAAGGCAAGATTTGGACAAAACGTAAGACAACGACGTCTTAAACTAGAGTTGTCACAAGAGAAATTGGCGGAAGCTGCGGGCCTACACTTTACTTATGTGAGCTCTGTCGAGAGAGGAGAACGAAATATTTCGTTGGAAAATATTTCTAAACTAGCAAATGCTTTAGGGTGCACTCCGGCAGACCTTGTCGATTAATTTTCAGAAGCATCAAGCTGTTAGCAATCAATTCTAACCCAATGAAAGCAAAGTATTAGTAATTAAATTTTAATATATATCGGCTATTTTTCTCTGGAATCCTCGCGAAGGTTCTGGCATATTCTTTTTTAACCAACAGCGATAATTTTTATGAAAGAACTACACCAACTAGTCCACAAAGATATCCCTGCTCTCGAAACACTCCTTTTTGAAGGGATTAACGATGAAGCTGTACGTACAAAAGGAATGGACCCTATATTTTCATTTGGTATTTGTATTGAAGATGAAAAGCAAAATCTTCTTGGTGGAGTTAAAGGAGTAACTTATTACGGATGCCTTTACGTGGATATGCTTTGGATCGAAAAAAACTTACGTCACCTTGGTTGGGGCACAAAACTGATGCGGGAAGCCGAAAAGATTGGTAAAGAAAAAGAGTGCACATTTGCAACCGTAAATACCATGGATTGGGAAGCTCTCTCCTTCTACCAAAAGCTTGGTTATGCAATCGAATTTACTCGTGATGGTTATAAAAAAGGCTCAAAGTTATATATGCTGAGAAAACAACTATGAGTATACTAAATTCCCTGTTTAATTTCAGACCAGTTGATGCTGCACATCGCTCTCTAGTTCATAACTGGCTTACACAACCACACGTGGCAAAATGGTTTTATGGACAAGGACTAGAAAACACCTTCACCCATTTAGATGAATTTTTGGAAGGCACTTCAGAAGCACAATACTGGCTTGCTTTTAATCAAAACCATCCCTTTGCCTTCTTAATTACCTCTTCAGTGAGTAAACCAAACGATGAATTAAGCCATTGGAGCATCGAAGACGGAGATGCAATCACCTTGGATATGCTAATTGGCGATACTGTTTATTTGGGAAAAGGGCTTTCTCACGTCTTAATTGAGGAATTTTTAAATAGTCAATTTCCTGAAGTTGCAGAAGTGCTCATCGATCCAGAAGCCACTAATTCGCATGCCATTCATATATACGAAAAAGCCGGTTTTACTATCATAGGTGAATTCATTCCTTCACACAGTCCTCATCTACATTACATGATGCGACTAAATAGGCAAAAACGCTCAAAATAAACACGAAGGAATTGTGATGCCTAACAAAATAACTAGAAACTTCTCAATCAGAGTTGATAATGAGATCACTCTCCATATTCCCACAATAGATGAGGCAGAAGAATTATTTTCTTTGGTAAATAGAAATAGGACACATCTTCGAGAATTTTTAGGATGGATTGATGCTTCTCAAAATGCCAACGACACAAGAAAATTTATCGAAGAAAATCTTCCACTATGGCTCCAACTACACTCACTGCATTTATCTATTAGGAAAAATAAAGAACTTATTGGCGCCATAGGCTTCCATCAAATTGATTTCCTTAACCGATCAACTTCTATGGGGTATTGGTTAAATGAAGATCATCAAGGACGTGGCATCATGACAAATTCAGCAAAA
>JABDDS010000102.1 GCA_013287465.1 Chlamydiota bacterium
TCGTTATGGAAGACCTTATTCCTAAACATGGTGGGTACCAAAATCTCAAAAGTTTTCAGTTGACTCGTCTGATTTTTGATATCACTGTTCGTTTTTGTGACCGATTCATTGGAATCAGAAGTCGTACGCATGATCAAAAGATAACTTTGCTCGGTGGGTGAAAAAAGTGGCTGAACAGAGTCATTGCTCGATTGAAGAGGCTGCTGCAAATGGTATGTTAGTTTTATTGATGATAGTAAGTTCGTTGTTAAAGCGACAGCTTGCGACCCAAGCTCGATTGTTTCAGGAAGAAGGTGGATTTACAGAACGTCTTTATCGCACAAGAAAGGAGAATCGTAAACCCTAACAAATGGACACTGTGGACATTATGGACAATGTGGACAATGTGGACATTGTGTTGTCCACACTGTCCACTATGTCCACAGTGTCCATAACTATAGTTATTGTAAAAAAACATCAAATTCATATAAAAGAAAATCATGTTCCATGAGTCCAAACAATCACATAAAAGGATTTAAAATGAACTTTTTCTTTACATTGATGTTTATGTCTTTTTTGTCCTTTGTTAACGCTCAAAATATTGTATTTATATCTGGTCACTATCCTCTCGACACCTACTTTGCTCAACAAACACGCAAAAGTTTTGAAAACTATACATCAAGACACGGTTATGGCTTTTATTATGAAGAAAGTGAGCCATTAGAAACTGAACATCACGCCCTTCACTTCAGACGCTGCGAAATTATTCAAAATGCCTTTATCAAATATCCGTCAGCCCAATGGTTTGTATGGGTCGATTCCGACGTTTATGTAAATAGACCAGAGCTGACCCTAGAATCCCAGATTGATTTAAGCGACACAAGCATCCTCTACCATCTCTTCCATGAACGTCCTTGGTCGTGCCCAATCAATACTGGTGTAAAAATAGTCAACAGAGATGCACTAGAATTGGAACAAGAAGTTTGGGATTTAAGAAACACACCTCCATGGAATCAGTTTCCTTTCGAACAAAAAACTATTGCCGAGTACATTTTACCTAAAATACCAGGGAAATACATCATCCACGACCCCTACGTACTAAATTGCATTACACAACTATACAAAAAAAAGATAAAAAAAGCACTGTTTGTACATATGTGTGCCATTCCTAACAAGGAACGAAATGCAATAATGGCTGAACGGGAACGACACTGAATACTACTTTTTGATTTGCATTATTTCTAAAAAATGCTATATAAAAATTCAAAAAGGTATTATGAATTTTTTCTATTTATTTATCACGGTCCTCTGGTATGCAACCTCTTTGGGTGCTTACTATTGCCCATACACCTGCTCTGCTGATCCACTAAAACAGATCTATCCCGATCAAAATATGTGCACACTCATGGCAACAATTCCTCCTGAACTAAAAGGATTGTCATATGGTGTCTACCCTACCTGCGATATCTATAATACGGATCGATTTAGTTACAACAAGCGTTTAAACTGGTTTCCCAACGCCATCTTCACTCCATCAACTCCGGAGCAAGTGCAACATATACTTGGACAATGCATCATCAACCAACTTCCATTTTACGTGCGATCAGGAGGTCATTGTTATGAAATGGTCATCCCTTTAGGATACACCATTGATTTACGTAACTTTAATAATATCATTCCCGATCCAACGACTAGCACAGTCTATATTGGTGCTGGGTGCAAACTCGGTGATGTGATTAGTGCTTTAGGCGCTATCGATTATGCCATCCCCACAGGCACTTGTCCTTCTGTAGGCGTTTCTGGGCTTGCTCTCGGTGGTGGAATCGGTTTTTTAATACGCAAATGTGGACTGACCTGCGATTCTATTATCAGTATGGACGTACTGATGGCAAACAATCAATTAATTACTGTGTCGGAAAGCAGCTATCCTGATCTATTTTGGGCGCTACGAGGAGGGGGGCACAATTCATATGGGATTGTCCTTGGATATACCTTCAAAATGTATTACATCCCTACCGTCAGTTTCCTACAACTGCGTTGGGACTGGGATCCTCAAACCTTTTCCGATGTATTCAATGCTTGGCAAAAATGGGTCACCACTCTGCCCGAAAACATTAGCTCCGAAACCGTATTCAAATATAAAGACGGAAAAGCACGCTTAAGTGTCAATGCGCTTAAAGTAGGTGCAGCACCCTTTACGGAATGGGAGAGAACATTTTTGCGTTACAACCCAACAACGACCGCTCTATATAGAGGCAATTATCTAGGCGCAGCAGCTCTTTTTGCTTCAAACTATACGTTCCCTTTTTCCAAGACGAAATCAAAAATGTTTTTTCAACCACTTCCTCAAAGGGGGGTTGATGCCCTGATTAATTGGATGAGGGTTTTACAGGATGAGCATTTTCATTGCGAGGCTTTTTGGGGCCTAGGAGCAGGAAACCCGGGAGCAATCACTAAAACGCACTCAGCATACTTCCCACGCAAGGCTTTTGGGTGGGCGCTTGGTTTTATCTATTGGCCCTATGAGCATCAAACGATCAGAGCTTTAAGCCTGATCAGCGAAACCTATTGTCAGTTAGAACCCTACACCTCCCCATATAGCTACGTCAATCTCACTGACTATGATTTAGGTCCCAGCTATTTAAATGCCTATTATGGCCCGCATGTAGATCGTCTAATCCAAATCAAAAATCTTTATGATCCCAATAATATTTTTCATTGGGTTCAAGGTATCCCGCTAGAAACCCCTTAAATAATGGAGGATCCAGTTATGCAACGCAAAGCTTCAGCAATTTGGCAAGGTGGCCTAAAAGATGGTAAAGGAACTATTTCGACCGAAAGTGGAACCCTCGAGAATACACAGTATTCGTTCTCCACACGCTTTGAAAATGGCAAAGGCACCAACCCCGAGGAGCTTCTTGCTGCTGCCCATGCGGGATGCTTCGCTATGGCGCTGTCTAATAAACTTGCCCATGCTAGCATGGTTCCTAACAAACTCGATGCCACCGCTACCATTTCAATTGAAAAAACGCAGAGTGGTTTTGCTATCACAAAAAGTCATATCGATCTAATTGCAACTATCCCTGGGGCGGATAAAGCTAAGTTTGAAGCCGCTGTAAAGGCAGCCGAAACAGAATGTCCTGTCTCAAAGCTTTTTAATGCAGAAATTACTGTCTCTACCCGATTAATTTAACGATTATAAGTGCTTAAGATATCCTGGAGAAGCCTAGACTCGCTCATACCATAATGCTCAAGAATTGTTTTCAATGAACTGTGAGTTCCAAAGCCTGGCCTATCGTTAATATCTATGATATAAACATTTCCCTTGCCATCTTCACGCATGTCTACACGCGTATAGTGGTGTTTTCCAGGGATTGCTTGAACTGCTTTGACAGCAATTTCCTGTATCTCTGCTGGCACAGGAGCGTATTGTAGCTCCTCTGCAAGGGGTCTTAAGCCAAAAAGATAATCATCAAGCATAATGTTCAGTGGATTTTGAAAAGATCGAACAGAAGCTACGTAAGCCTGATCTTGCACAACAAGCACGGTATACTCCGGCCCTGGAAGATAGGGTTGTAGAAGAAGATCGCTCTTCGGGAAGCTTTTATGCATTTTATTGACTTGCGCTTCCAGTTCCTCTACGCCCCAACAAACAGAGTTAGGGCCAATTCCCAAAGCTCCAGCTCCAACATTCAACTTACAAAATAGAGGCCATAATTGATTTAACTCACTTTTCTCAAGCAACGTCGCAAGGTCCAGGTCATCCATTTGGTCTACGAGTACCAACGCCTGTGGAATAGAATTCAATTTTGCATTGCGCATACAGAGATTCATTTCTGCTTTATTGTCTGAATTTATAATAAACTCAGCATCTGCACCTGTCATGGGAACCATATTTTTAATTGGGTGCTTCTCCCATTGTTTGAGAAGTGAAATGCCTGGATATCCATCCCATTCACCTCCATCACAAACATTAAAAACACAAACATTTTTTCCTTTAGAATATAAATCATGAATCTCATCTATAAACTGAGGAATATTTTGAAAAGAAACAAAGTAACCAGAGACGTCATATCGCTCTTTAGGTAAAAGATTTGCAATATAATCAACATACTCAGGAGTATACCAGTGGGGATCGAAAGAACGCCCCGGATCAAAAGGCATTGCGACAACTAGGTGTATTTCTTTTTCCATCACTTGAGAAGCCCCCTTATCATTAG
>JABDDS010000103.1 GCA_013287465.1 Chlamydiota bacterium
GATTTTGACTATTCTTCTTGCCAATATTTTCCCAAAAATCTAAATTTCATGACTTATGGCAAGACGACAACGGTTTCATTCCCCCCATACCACATACCATGTTATGCTTAGAGGTAACGACGGTCAACCCATCTTCTTTTCTGAAGGTGATAAATCCAGAATGTGTTTACTGCTACAACAAGGTGTAGGACGCTTTAAACATAAAATCGAAGCCTTCTGTTTTATGTCGAATCATATTCATTTAGCTGTACGAGTTACTGACATTAGCATATCTAAAATTGTACATCACCTTGCCTTTTGTTATACTCAATACATCAATCGACTCTATAATCGCGTTGGTCACCTATTTCAAGGTCGATTTAAATCTGTTATCGTTGAAGATGAAATATATCTTAAGGAACTCATTCGGTATATTCACCTCAACCCTGTTCGTGCTGGTATAACATTTGATCCATTGAATTATTCTTGGAGTAGTCATAGAGCCTATATGGAATTAGATCATTTTGTTTGGTTGTCTAAAGATCGTGTTCTAGAAAAATTTGATAAAACGAAGGAACATGCCATCAATTATTATGAACAATATATTTTAAAAGGGGTTGGCGTACAATTGGAATTGGACTTTAAAACAGGCAACATCAAAGGGATACTTGGTGAAAGCGAGTTTGTTGATGAAGTATTAACGATAGCCCATTTAGAAAAACCAAATCAAATTGAATTTAAAGATCTTATTAAGAATGTTTGTGAATTTTATAATCTTGCTGAAAGTGACTTATGTGCATCAGGAAAAAACCCAAAACATTCTCGAGCACGAGCAGTCTTAGCTTGTTTAACTCGAGAAAATCACAATTGTTCTTTAGAAGCTCTTGGACAATTTCTAAAAAGACACCCAAGTGGTTTAACAAAATTAGCCAACCGCCTAGATATGAAATCTATCGAAAAAACCGACATTGCCAAAGAGCTTCAAGAAATCCGCCAGAAACTACTTACATCCTAGCGAGAATGTCAGAATGTCAGGCCTGACCCCATTTGCTAACGTAAACAATCAATCATCATCACAAGCTAAGATAGATTTGTTCCGCTCTCTCTTTCGCGGACGTGAGGACACATATCCAAAACGCTTTGAAAACAGAAAAACAGGAAAATCAGGTTATGTGTTTGCATGCGGAAATGAATGGATTCGCGGCATCTGTGAAAAACCAAAAATCAAATGTTCCGACTGCAAATATCGCCGCTTACTTCCCATTACAAACGATGTCGTCCATTGGCATCTTTCTGGTCAAGATAACCACGGTAATGATTTTGTCATGGGAATATATCCGATGTTATTGGATGAAACATGTTTCTTCCTGACAGCTGACTTCGATAAAGCAAGTTGGGTAGAAGATGCAACCGCATATCTAAAAACCTGTCAACAGATGGGGTTGCATGCAGCCTTAGAGCGATCCCGTTCTGGTAAAGGAGCTCATGTTTGGCTATTTTTTTCAGAGGCTATGCCAGCTAGTTTAGCACGCAAACTCGGAAGTTATATCCTAACAGAAACTATGGAAAGAAGGCCAGATATTGGCCTAGATTCCTATGACAGACTATTTCCAAACCAAGATACATTACCTAAAGGAGGATTTGGAAATTTAATTGCTTTACCATTACAAAAAAAGGCACGTGCTTTTGGCAACAGCGTATTTGTCGATGAAAATTTAATTCCTTATGAAGATCAATGGGCATTTTTATCAAACCTCCGCAAAATAAACCGTTCAGAAATTGAAAATATCATTGCAAAAGCCAACGTAAAAATGGGTATCATTGGAATACGCCTTGACATCGATGAAGATGATCACGCAGCCCCATGGAATATGCCTCCCTCACGCCGTATTCCAACTCTTCCCATTGAGAATCTACCAAAAACCTTAGAATTAATAATGGGAAATCAAATTTATATTGCCAAAGAACCTCTATCTCCCGCTCTTCGAAATCGATTAATTCGCCTTGCAGCATTCCAAAATCCCAAATTTTACAAGGCGCAGGCAATGAGATTTTCAACTCATGAAATTCCTCGTATTATTTCCTGTGCTGAAGATCATCCTCATCATATAGCCTTGCCAAGAGGCTGTTTCGAAGAAGTTTCCCATCTACTTGCAGGTTTAAATATAAAAATGATTCTGCGAGAAGAACGATACGCAGGACAACCATTAAACTTGAGTTTTCAGGGGCAACTAAAAGGCGAACAACAAACCGCTGCAGAAGCCCTTCTTGCTCACGATATCGGCGTGTTATCAGCAACCACAGCCTTTGGAAAGACTGTTATCGCTGCGTGGTTAATCGCAAAACGCCAAGTCAACACATTAATTCTAGTGCATCGCAAGCAACTTCAAGAACAATGGATCGAAAGGCTTTCAACATTTCTTAATATACCTAAAAAGATGATCGGTCGCATTGGAGGAGGACAAAAAAAACCAAAAGGACAATTAGATGTCGCCTTAATCCAAAGCATTGTACATAAAGGCATTGTCGATGATGTCATCGGTGAATATGGCAATTTAATCGTTGATGAATGCCACCATTTACCAGCACTAAGTTTTGAACAAGTAACACGCCAAGCAAAAGCAAAATATATAACGGGATTAACAGCTACTTTAAAGCGAAAAGATGGGCATCACCCAATTATTACAATGCAATGCGGCCCTGTACGCTATAATGTCAATGCTAAAGCACAGGCTGCACTGCGCCCATTTGAGCACACCGTTTTTGTACGCCCTACCGGATTTATTTTCCTAAAACCATCTAATTCAAATGCGCATCTTCAATTTCACGATCTGTATGATGAGTTAATTAAAGACAACATACGCAATCAATTAATCTGTGAAGACGTGCTAAAAGCAGTACGTCAAGGACGTTCCCCTGTTCTACTAACAGAACGAAATGAGCACCTAAATTTATTATCTCTTCAGCTTGCTCCTCATGTTAAAAACCTCATTGTGCTGCGTGGAGGAATGAGTACCAAGGAGCTAACTCAAGCAACGAACCATTTAAAATCCATTCCAGAAGATGAAGAACGTCTATTACTCGCAACTGGAGGATATATTGGCGAAGGATTTGACGATGCTCGATTAGATACTTTATTCCTTACCTTGCCCATTTCATGGCAAGGAACAATTGCACAATATGTTGGCAGGCTACACCGTTTACATCACCATAAAAAAGAAGTACAAGTCTATGATTATGCAGACCTTAACGTATCTATACTAGAACGCATGTTTAACAAACGCTGTAGAGGCTATGAAGCTGTAGGTTACAAAATCTTGCTTCCCGCCAGCGCAACCCCCGGATGGCCTATCCAGTCCCCACTCCCAGTCGATCCTGCATGGAAAAGCGACTATGCCGCTAGCGTCAAACGTTTGATTTGCGATGGCATCGATATACCATTAGCTAATCTTTTCACTCAGGCAACTTCTACCATACATTCTGATGCGGAGGGAGTTGATCGAGCGCGAAGTACCACCGAAGCTTTTCTTTATCGCCGACTTGAAACTTTACCTCAAACTACCGGAAAATTTCATCTTAATGTTCAACTGCCAATACCATTTGATCTTTCAAGCCATATGGAAGTCGATTTATTTTACGCTGAAGCACGCCTAGTAATAGAACTTGACGGCTCTCAACATCTTGGGGACGCCAATGCCTATCGCAGAGATAGACGCAAAGACATCCTACTCCAAGAAAATGGATATATGGTCCTACGATTTTTAGCCGAAGATGTTGGTAAGCACCTTGACGACGTTTTAGACTCAATTCTTCGCGCTTTGACCCACCAAAACCGTAATCAAACATCCTCAAGAAATGTTAAATTTCTGCGCTGAGCATGGCATCACAGCAGACATAGAGCTTATTTCGGCCTTGTTCACCTGTACCTAGATTAAAATAATTGCGCTTGATCCATATTCGGGCAATTGATTCACCGCAAGCATCGTTAATAAACGGCTCTACATTGGGATCTAGAACAATAGTTAGCAAAGCATTTAAAGCCCTATCATCATCATATTTTCCAAGATCTATACCCGCATCATCTCTTTCATCAATCCGTGCGGTAGTGTTTAATAAAACTGAAATTAACCCATCTATTGTATCCATAATCGTCTCTTAG
>JABDDS010000104.1 GCA_013287465.1 Chlamydiota bacterium
CTCCCACTCAGCTAGGCGTAAAGCGATCACACAACTCCGCTGCTGCCCTTCACTGGCAACAATCCGAGCTTCTTTTTCATTTATAGCTATCGTCATATCGTCCTTATGCGGCCCTGTCAAAGTTGCTCCAAGCTCCATTTCCTTAGGTCGATGACGCTGGTACTGGTCGCAAAAGAGCAGCCGAAGCTGATGGCCCTCAAAAGAGGAATGTTCTCCCGCTCCATTTGCCTTATAAACAAGGGAAAGACCTTCGGTGCCATTGCATATTTTTTGATACAAAAGTCTCCCTCGTAGCTCTAAATCCCCCACCACTTTCTGCCTTTGTTTGATGATATAAGCCGCCGAATTTGCCATCTCGTACTCCCAACTTTCAATTGTCGTTGGGTTCTTTGCTCGAAGCAAATGATTCCTTTGACGCATTGCACGGTCATAACGATTGAGGTGGTGAACGTATAAAGGATCTGATTGCTCAAGCTGCAAGTCTAAAAGCTGACGACGAAAGCCAGGTGCCCCCTTAACCACATTGACATCATCGGGGTGGATGACGACCCCTTGCAGCAACCCAAGAAGTTCGACTGAAGAGGCATAATGAGTTGAATTACAAGTAATCTTCCGTTCTTTGCCATTGTAGTAAATACGCAACGAATGCTCAATGCCATGCTGAATAAAAACAGCGTCGATACAAAAGTAGTTGGCGCCCTGACGGATCAAATCAGTTGTTTGAGCAGTTCGAAAAGAACGCCCCACCATTAAGAAAAAAATCGCTTCCAAAATCGTTGTTTTACCGCGGGCATTGGGTCCTCGAATGACATTGAATTTTGGAGAAAACTCAAATGATGCATCCTCATACAGACGGAAGTTGCGAAGATGAAGCGATCGAAGCATTAGACCTCTTTCAAAAAGATCTATTCATTTATGCGCATCGGCATCAAAACAAAAAGAGGATCGGGTTCTGCGGGATTGTACTCAGTAACGACTTGGTCAATGATGACTCCTGGACTAAACCGATCAAACACACCGAGTGTCACCGTTTCTGATTTACAATGACGTAAGAAATCGAGAAAAAACAGAGCGTTGAAAGTGATTTCAAACGGCTCTCCCTGGTAGTTGACAGGCATATTGACTTTTCCCTCTCCAACAGTCTTAGAATGAGCTAGTAAAACAAGTTCTCCTTGAGAAAAAACAAATCGAGTTGGACAGCTCGTATCATCTGTGAATAAGGCGATTTGACGCAATAGGATGACCAATTCTTCGCAGTGAAGATGGAATAGATGTTCTAAAGCCATTGGAATAAAACGAGAAGTATCAGGATATTCACCAGCAATGAGCTTAGTGATAAGAGTCACATAGGTTGTCTGGAAGGCAATTTTGTCTTTCATGAGATGCACTGTAACATCTCCTTTTTCCGTCAGATTTTTCAACACCTCTTCAACGGCTTTTACGGGAATTACAAAGCTACCTGCATAACTAGGATCAATATTAACAAGCAGATAAGATCGGGATAGTCTCTTACCATCTGTACTTGAAAAGGTAATGCGTCCATTTGCAACTTGGGCGTAGATACCTCCAATAACAACACGGCTATCTTCTTTGGAAACCGTAAAGACAGTGCGAGAAAGAACATTCTTCAATTCTAATTGATTCACTGTAAATGATGTGGTCTCTAGTAGATCTGGCAACGCAGGAAATGCTGTGTAACTCATTCCATTCAAACGGAAGCGGGAGGAGCCAGCAGAAATAGTCGTCATCTCATCCGTTCCTGTAGCGATTTCCAAATTGGACACGGTGAGCTCACGCGTCAATGAGGAAAGATGTTTTGCTTGCAGCGTCGTTGCCCCCTCTTCAATGACCTCAACTTCAGTTTCGCAACGTATTCCTACAGTGAGATCCGTCGAAGTGATCGAAAGCACTCCTTTAGAGGCCTCGATTAAAAAATTGGAAAGGATCGGAATAGCAGGCTTCTGAGGGATAATACTCAAGCACTTCGTTATTAAATAGTTAAACTCTTGCGTCGAGACAGTAAATTTCATAATAACCTCACTTTTAGGAATGAGCCAAGTTACAACACCATTTGCGAATTGTCAAGAGAATTGTCTAGACATAAACACAAAAAATCTTTATGCTGCCATACAAAAAAACAGAGAGAGACTCCCCATCCATGAATACGACACCACCCAACAAAAATCCATATAGCTTGCGCAAATCGCGTCATATCCTAAACTTCGTGTATCTTTGGTACAAAAAGAAAAAAGGACAACTTCCTCCTCAGCAACTTAATATGCTCGAAAACGAAATGAGTGCTTTAGATGAAGCTCTGCATAAGAAAGAGCGCGAATCGGCCAGCCTTATCGCCGAAAGGTTACAGTCATTTGCCGACACCAACTGCAAAAAAAGCCCTTTTGAATACACTAAAGAACTTGTTTTAGCTCTTATTTTTGCTTTAGTTATCGCCACGTTTGTCAGACAAGTCTGGTTTGAACTTTACGAAATCCCCACGGGTTCAATGCGTCCAACATTTCGAGAACAGGACCATCTCACGGTGACAAAAACAGCTTTTGGCATCAATTTTCCTCTCGAAACTCGCCACATTTATTTTGATCCCAATCTTGTGGAACGAGGTGGAATTGTAATTTGGTCAGGAGACGGCGTCCCCCTTCCTGATACTGAAAGCACCTATTTTGGGATATTTCCCTCAGTCAAACGATATATCAAACGGTGCGTGGGGAAGCCGGGGGATTCAATCTATTTCTATGGAGGAAAGCTCTATGGTGTTGATGGTGCTGGTAATGATCTGAAAGAACTGCGAGATACTCCTTGGATGGAGAAATTGGAATATATCCCTTTCCTCGGTTTTGAAGGGAGTGTTAGTCAAGGACCTGATCGTTCAATTCTACTCAGGCAGATGTACCGCCAGGCAGGAAAAATCATTTTCATGCCAAACGGACAATTGTATGGAGAAGTGTTTAATGGTAAAGATTGGATAAGAGATAATCCCACCGCTCAAACAACGCCCCACAAAACCATTCAGACCTACAGCGATCTGTTGGGGATTCGCAATTTTGCTGCTGCGCGTCTGCTTACCAAAGAAGAACTTAAATTCTTTCCAGAAACCGGACTCAGTGGTTTAGAAGAAGGGATACTTTACCTGCAACTCCATCACACCCCTAGCCTTAATTATCCCAAGCCTATACTTGGACGAAGTGTGGGCATTCCAGCCTATTCGACAATTATTCCATTGCAGCAACATCACCTTGATGCAATTATGAATAATCTCTACACATCTCGTTTTGTCGTTGCCAATGGAAGGGCAACCAGGTACGGAGAGAATGGAAATCCAAATGAAGGCCCCTCCTTTCCTGGAGTTAAAGACGGCACCTATGAATTCTATTTTGGTCGAGCTTCTCAGATCCATTTAACGGGATTTTCTACTGAAGTGGACTCCAATAATCCGCTTTATAATCGCGATCCTGAAAACATCCAAAAGCTATTTAATTTGGGAATCGAAATGAATATCGCTTTTTCTCCCAAAGCAAACAATCAAACTCTCTTTCCTCACCGCTACGCCTACTTCCGCGATGGAGACCTCTTCCTTATGGGAGCCAAAATCATTAAGAAAGAGGATAAAACCTTAGTCGCGTTCAATGCACGTGAAGAAAAAAGACAGATGGCCGGGACCTCTTCAACCCCTTACGTTGCCTTTAAGGATTATGGTCCCCCACTCAAAGATGGAGAGATTGATGGTGATTTTATCCGTACTTTTGGGTTTACCGTCCCAGAAAAACACTATCTCGTTCTTGGGGACAACCATGCGATGAGCTCAGATAGTAGGGTATTTGGTCCGATACCGGAAAATAACCTACAAGGAGCACCCTGCTGGATCATCTGGCCTCCTGGCGGCCGCTTAGGAGAGCTGCCACAGCACCCATACCCATTCCTCAACCTCCCACGCATCATCGTCTGGAGCTTGTTCGCTCTCATTTCTAGCATCTATTACATCTATCACCGACGCAGCCTCAGGATACAGATCCCTAAAACTTAAACTAACAGGATAGGCTAACAAAATA
>JABDDS010000105.1 GCA_013287465.1 Chlamydiota bacterium
AATGACTGTCCACCCTAGTTTTACGAGTTCCCAAGAGATAGCCTCTCCAATGCCTGAAGAAGCCCCTGTGACTAAAGCGACATTTTTTGTTTCCATTTACTGTCTATTTTCCCATTAAAAATCATCAACTACTTCCATATAAATTTCTTTTAAAATGTAGTTAGAGGCTAATTTGTAAACTTATATTTGTTTCTAAGTTCCTTGTAGCTATTTGGTTTATAAAACGCTATTTCTCCCCAATAATGTCGCATTTTTAAAGGCTTCATATCTTTTCCGGTAAAAACCAATTCAAATGGCCCTTCCGTCTTTCCAATGACGGCAGGAGCAGTTCCAAGATGAAAATTACCGTTGTCATCTACCTCCACGGAAAATGTCATCGATTCATCACAGGAACGTGATGCAATACTGACCTTCTCTTTAGGAATAAAACCAGATCCGGTGACAGTGAAAAGACAGCCATCTGGACTAGCTGCTTGGAGTTCTATTTTATGTCCCTTATCATCTTGAACAATGCGTGGAAATGGGATAATCACACATTTTGCAAGAGGGGTAGCTTCATCTTTTTTATTGATAGCAGCAAGTAAAATTTCAAATTTTTCTCCATACCCACCATCAAAGCCTAAAATCCCTTCTTCTTTTTTATCTACAGACCAAATAGTTCCATCTCCTTCGATAAAAACAGGGACATCATTAAAAGAATCATCCATTCTCTTAATGATGACAACTCCAAGACTTGGTTGTGTTTTGCCCGGAAAAGAAAGTTTATAAAATTTAGAAGGTTCGCCATTTTCAGGATTAAGAGATTTAACAAGTTCATAATTTAAATGTTCAAGTGGAACTGTTTTTGAAAAATCCTTTGCAAATATGTTCAACTGAGTAAACATCAATAGCATAAATATTAGTTTATAAGTCATTGTAACTCCTTGTTAAATCGGTAGCAGCTTTTATTTCCACGAATAAGGTACATATTCACGGGGTAGTGGCAAAAACCGCTACGCGGTTTTTGCCACTACCCCGTGAATATGTACCTTTGGCTTTTTGGCTTTTTGTATTAAAGCGCTGGTATTGGTCGCCCCGCTGGAGGGCGACTCATGACAAATTCCATTGCAGCTGCATTGGCAAATACCTCAAAAACCGAAGAGATTAAAGGAACAATAAGACTGATATTTGATGGACTTGAATCGAGATCAGAAGTTCGAATCATAGGAACATTAGCTACCCATAATATCGAGTGAATAATAAATGAAAGAATATTTACTCTCAAGAAAACCTTAGGAAGCTGGATAGCCATGTAATCCGAATAGTTGACTTTCCTATCGCAAGCAATTCCAATTGGCATTGAACTAGCTAACAAAGGCATTAATAATCCAGTTGCCAACATAGCTTGGTCAACCCTATTCCATCTATTGTGAATAGCGAGGAGAACAAAGCATTCACTAAAAATTGCTACAGTTGACGTTATAAGAGTTATTCTCGCAATTCGTTCTCCGGCTCCCGTCCACCTTGAAATGACTTTAGCAACTACTCGCACACCGCCTCTACAAAATTTTTCAGGTGCTTGAAAAATGAAATAGGCAACCTGTGTAAATTTTGAACAACATAAAATCTGAGGAGACAAACGGTCTCTTTCAACTAGAAGCGGTTGCTGCAGTAGATGTCCCTCCGGCCATATCATAATAATTTCCTAAAGTGTTTAAGTACTAACTTATACAATAAATGTTTAATGGTAAAGGAAATAGTAACCTCATTTCCCGTAAAAATTGTAACTAAGAACTCCGCAAATAGTTAATTTTCAGTCTATTGAAATTTAATTTCGAATGTTCTTTCCTTTTTTCATAGTTATAATTATAACTATGAAAAAGGGGAGGTCGTATGGCATATCGAGTACATCAAACAAACAAGAAAACAGGCATTACATATGTGTATGAAGCTGTTTCATGCTGGGATAAAGAAAAAAAACAAGCGCGCAACAAACAAGTATGCATTGGCAAGCTCGATCCTGTTAACGGAGAGTTCGTTCCAGCGAAGCGTCTTGCACCTGAACAAGCTGCTGTTAGAGATCCAGTTGTCACAGCATCAGCCGAAATAGGAGGTTCTTCGATTATCCTTGACACCATTACAAACCAGTTAGGTTTGGAAGGTATGCTAAAAGCCAGCTTTCCCAAAGAGTATCGACAGATTCTAACAATGGCTTATTATCTCGTTTCTCAGGGAGGTCCTTTGAGCCATTGCGGAACGTGGTGCAAAAGTCATGCACATCCTTTTGACAAACCTCTGACTAGCCAGTGCATAACAGATATTCTTCGTACAATCAGTGTCGACGGAAAACAAACTTTTTTCAACAGATGGATGAAGAAGGTCTTGGAAGATGATTATCTCTGTTATGACATCACTTCTATCTCTTCCTACTCGGAATTTAACGAATTCATCAAATATGGACACAACCGTGACAATGAGAAGCTACCACAATTAAATCTTGCCATACTTTTCGGTCAGAAGGGACGCTTGCCCGTATATTTTCAACGTCTTCCTGGGAATATCACCGATGTCACAACGCTGCACGGTCTTTTAAAGACTTTTAAAGCTTTGGAAATGAAAACGTTTCACTATGTTATGGACAAAGGGTTCTACAGTAAAAAAAATGTTGATGAGTTACTTACTTCGAGAGATAAGTTCGTTCTGTCTATTCCTTTGAATAACAAGTGGCTACAACATGCCATCGATGATATTCATGAAGTCATTCATGGGCCCGAGGGTTATCGAAAGCTTGACGACGAGACTCTCTATGTTCACACTCGTCTGTATCCATGGGGAAAGGAAAACCGTCGTTCCTACCTTCACCTTTACTACAACGCTTACGCTAGGGCGGTGGCTGTTGATCGATTTAACGCAGAACTGGTGAAATACATGGAAGAGCTTGAGTCTGGAAAATTGGTTGAGGAACACCAAGAAGCCTACAACGATTTTTTTGTGATAAAGACAACCCCCAAACGTGGTATGCAAGTTTCATACAACACCCAAGCTGTTAGTCAGTATATCAATCGCTATTCAGGATTTCAGGCATTGCTCACTAATAGCATTAAAGATCCGATAGAAGCTATGCAGATATACCGAGATAAAGACATTGTGGAAAAGTGCTTTGATGACCTTAAGAATCAACTAGACATGAAGCGATTACGTATGCATAGCTCTGCAACGGTTGACGGTAGGCTTTTTGTGCAATTCATCGCCCTAATCTACATTAGTGCTTTACGCAGAGAAATGAGGAAGTCCACTCTTATTGAACGATACACTGTCCGTGAGCTTCTGCAAGAAATGGATACGCTGACCAAAGTAAAATACTCAGGCAAGTACGGGCATATCCTTACTGAAATTACAAAGCCTCAACGAGAAATTTTAAAAGACCTGAACATAACCATGCCTGACAAGACCTAGTTATAATTCTTAAGGGAAATGAGGATACCAACTTCGTTGTACCTTAGGGTGTTTTTCTGAAACACTTGCCTGATTTTTTTTATTTCGTTAAACTCATCGCGTACGTGCTGTAATTGTGTCTCCGTTATCTCAAGGGTACTTGCTATGAGTTTAAGCTTTTCTTTTAAATTTTCGTTTTCTTTTTCTTTTTCCTTACATTTGGCTTTCCAATCATCACGATTGTTTTTAAGCTCTGTTTCTCTATCTTGGTAAGCTTTAATTGCTTTTGCCTTTTCTCTATTTTTCTCCTGACTAGCACTACGACTTTCTTCTATTCATTTAATTTTTTTTCAAAGTAAGTATGGTTTTTCATTTGAATTTGCATCATCTTGTTTCATTGATTTTCCTGGTATATCTGTAAGTGAATTATTTAGAATTTACTCATACAAATATAATTTAATATTCATTCTAGAGTCAAGGTAAAATTTGTAGGTTTGCTTTTGAAGATTTGCAGAAAACTAAATATTCATAATTGGTCAGAAATTAGGAGAGGGAAAATTAACTGATTTTTCTATG
>JABDDS010000106.1 GCA_013287465.1 Chlamydiota bacterium
CACCTGAGCACGAGTGGGAGCTAGAGTATTGATTGCTTCTTTATCTTTGAAATAATTCGTCCAGCCCTGAAAAGCGATTCGAACGGGAATCGGCAGTGTTTGAGGAGGCAACGAGGCCAAATCACTGATTCCAAGAGTTGGCAATTCGTGAACAAATTGAACATATCCCTTTGGAGCATCTGGCCAATAGTTAGGATGCCACTCCTCGGCATAGCTCAAAAAATCGCGAAACTCTTGAATTGGAATGGGTCTCTGTGTAAATTCATTCATCACAAGTCTCTTCCAAGCATGATAACGAAACAAAAGCTCTGGAGGTGCAGTGGTATAATGATCTGCTTCGGCAAGGTCTATCGTCAACTTATCTAAATACTTAAATGCAGGTAGATACCCTGTCTTCTGCCGCGAGTTCACACGCATGAACTCAGGATTTTGCCATAAAAAGAGAGAGAGTTCTCGGTTGGTAACTTGCAAAAAGGGACTGGCATTAAAAAGCCCGCCTACCCTATTGAGATACCAACTGTTACCACCTAGAAAGAAAAGCGTCAAAATAGATAGCACCGCTAGCCAAGCCCAAAATGGATATTGAGGCTTTTCATCGCTTTCGTGAATGAAATTTTTCTCAGATAGTTCTTGTTTTGTTTCTTCCATCTTTAATACCCATAACTGGTGCGAACGCTAAAATAATGTGTTGGTTCTTTACTAAATTGTCCCTCCAAAGAATATCCATCATGGTATTCCATGAAGAAGCGCAATTTTCGATAGACTCCAACTGTTTTGCCAAATTCATATCCTAATATGAATGTGGAGTCGACGTGGCGTTTAAAATCTCCGTTTTGCCTAAAGTACATCGCATAAATGGGGCAGCCATACAACCCATCAGCCTCATTGACGATTCCAAGGCGCAAAAGACGGAGCTCTAAACCCAACGCCGAATAAAATGGACTCATCACAAATTCATCATCCTGTCCAACTATATATCCCAAGCCAGCGTATAAACGAATTTCTTCAGTAAAATCGTTAGAAATAAAGAAGTCAATATATTCGTTACTCATATTGCGACGATCATATCCAGGATGGTTTAACAAAAATTCATCGCCTAGATGGGAAGAGATATGATAAAGACGCAACCGAAAAGACCAATTATCAAAAGCATATGTAATAGGAACCCCTCCGTAATAATCGGCATTGATTAAAGGAGAAGAATACTCTAAAGGATCAAAAACGGCCCAAAGAGCACCTTCGATTTCAATTTGCAACTCACCGCCCCATGGTGCCACATCAAACCAACGATATAAAGCAACAGAATCCCCAAAAGAAACATCGATCACATTCTGGTTCAATACGCGGTCATCAAAACGCCACCCCCCTGAAAACACAATTTCTCTCGGGTCTGCCATAAAAGGACGGAAAAGAACGGGGTCATCGGGAAGCCAAACACCAGAAACAGATGGCAATTCATAGACTCCCTGATGAGGATCTACGTTAGCAGGGTGCTCTTGATCCAACCCATCATCATAATAACATTTTGCAGTCTCCCAATTATCTCCAACCATAGCCGCATTTTCCGGAGTGGGTAACGTCGATATATCCGACAGATTACTCCCTTCCACAACTTCTCCAAAAACTGGCAAACTAAAGAGTAGCTGACTTATAAAAATCAATTTAAGTTGGTTTTTAAACTGGTATAGACCCTTTTTCATTTTGACCGCCCTGCGTTATAAATTGAATATTGATCTATACAACAACCCGGATAATATTGGGAAGAAAAAAATGATAAAAGGACAAACGACGCCAAGGACCCCAAGGACCTTAAGGACATCAAGGACTTATGGACAAAAGAACAAATGCGTCAATTAATTCCTCAAGAAAGTACCAAAATGTCCTTGGCGTCCTTAAGGTCCTTGGGGTCCTTTGTCCTTATAATGACCGATACTACGGAATTTAAAATAACGTTGTTCCAAAAGAATTTCTATTGGTACATTTTTCAATATATTCCATTGTTCAAGAATAAACTTCTGAACATTTTCGCACGCTTGCTTCGGGTCGTGATGTGCCCCTCCAAGGGGTTCATTGATAATCACATCAACAATTTTCATATCGAGTAAATTTTCAGCATTTAACTTAAGAGCCGATGCGGCATCAACACTTTTAGTAGAATCTTTCCAAAGAATAGAGGCACACCCCTCAGGAGATATCACAGAATAGTAAGAATGTTCCAACATTCCAACAACATCACCGACGCCCATTCCTAAGGCCCCACCGGAACATCCCTCTCCGATTACAACAACAATAATGGGAGTCTCTAAACGAGCCATATCGCGTAAATTTTCCGCTATAGCCCACCCCTGCCCTCTTTCTTCGGCTTCTAAACGGGGATTTGCCCCTGGAGTGTCTAGCAAAGAGACGACTGGGAGTTTAAATTTTTCGGCTAATTTCATCAGCCGCATCGCTTTTCTAAATCCTTCAGGATTCAACATACCAAAATTATGATGAATGCGGCTTTCGGTATCGTTGCCTTTTTCCTGTCCGATGAGAACGCACTTCATTTCTCCTATCTGAGCGAGTCCACCTATGATAGCTTGGTCGTTTCCAAATTTTCTATCGCCGTTAAGTTCATGAAAACTAGAGCAGAGATTTTTGATGTAATCGACAGTATGAGGACGAGACGAATGCCTACAAATCATCACTCGTTGCCATGGAGTGAGTTCTGCATAGACCTTCTTTTTTAACATCTCTAATTTTTCTTCCAGTTTCCCGATTTCTTTATGAAAAATGGGGGTGTCCTGGCTTTGTTTTTTTAAGTGTTCAATGGTTTTGAGATATTCATAAATTTGTTTTTCATGTGGTAAAATATCCACGGAGCACTCCTCAATGTTCGACGCCTGGTAAGTTGGCGTCATAAAAATTTGTTACTAATTCAATAGTCGTTGGACGAGTAATCACAATCGAAAATATTTCCTCAATATCTTTAGTCAATAAACGCACACACCCATCACTTTCATTTTTACCTAAGCTGCTAATATCTTCTACGAGCTCCCCTTTATCATTCAACACCCATGGCATCCCATGAATTCCAAACCCGGCAGCAGGAGCAGTACAATTGCCTATTTCCCTCTCGAATGGGAGCCAGCGAGTACCAAAAACCTGAACCATTTCAATTTTTTGACCATGATAGAACCCTGTCATTTTCGGTTTATAGATCGCGATCTTATTCCCTAAAGTATACTTTCCAAGCGGCGTCAACATCCCCGACGCTTTAGAACTATCGATACGCCCAAGGCCAACTGGATATGTCTTCAATAACACACGTTCATTGGCATCTTCATCTAGAGAGTAAAACCACAACTTATTTCTTGAAGTATCGATGACAAAGTGAAAACTAATTTTTTTATCCGGATCGAGAACATTAAAACGACTCCCTTCTGCAACATCTTGCTTTAAATAATCTGCTTTACCATTCAAACTACGGGCAATAAAGTGACGTGAAGTTGTGTAGTGGGAGGCGTAATCAGAGAGCCAAGCAGGACGTCCTTTTTGCCAGGGAACATGGCTTTTGTAGGTGATTGTCCGGACAATAGAAAGCTGTGGAGGGGTCTTATTAAACAATTCCTCGATTCTATCAGCTTCGGGTAGAGAATCACTATCCTGATTAGTAGAAAAAGAGTGTTCCTTATTTAAAAGGCTGGTCGAAGAAATGGTTTTTTCCTGAGGAATCGTATGAACTTCTTTAGCTAATTCAACTTCCATTAGAGAGGGAATTACTCGTTTAGAAGCTTCAGTTGTTGAGGACCCACTTTTAAATAAAGCCGCGATACCAATAATCCCAAATAAAACTATAGCAAAAATACCGAGCATTTTTGGAAGCGACATAAAGCTTATCCTCTGTTTTTCCAAGATCATAATCAGTTTGGATAAAAGAGAAAAGAAAAATACAATAGCACTTC
>JABDDS010000107.1 GCA_013287465.1 Chlamydiota bacterium
AGGTTGATGGGAGAACATTAAGCATTATCGATCACGTAAATGGGGAAATGAGAGAACAGGAACTCATTAGAATGCACGGGGGTGCATTGGTACATAAATAATAATTTTTTTGTGATTGTTTTTTTTGTTGATGATTTAAAATGAACATGCTACGATCAGTTCGATTTTATTAAAATGAGTTTCGATATAAAAAACTTTTTTCGAACCCTTAGTTTCGAAGGAAGTCTAATTAAGGAGTTTTTATGCAGCCTATATCAGGAGTTACTGAATCATGTAGTCCGTTAATCAATCAAATTGCTGAGCGTTTTGGGAAGAGAGATTTACTCCTAATTGAAGAAGAATTGAGATCCACAATACCTCTAACTAGCATTGTTTATGCAGCAGATGATGTTCCATTGAAAAGTAAATTTTGGCAGATAGTAGAACAGATAGTGACAATTGCTATTGGTATTATTATCTTCCCTATTGGAATCTACTGGCTCTTTAAAGCATTTGCAGAATCAAAATTGATGCCAGTCGTCAATAGAAAACAGTTTACCTATGAACGAGTTCATGAGTTCTGTTCGAAAGCAAGGCTCGATCCTAGAACCTCAGATAACGTCGATCATATACAACGAATGTCTGTCGCTGTTGAAGGGCATTTAATCGATGCTTATGTCGTTTCTCCGAATGTAGAAACTTTAAAAAATCGCACATGGACTCTCGTTGCCGGCGGTAACAATGGTTCTGCGGAATACAATGCATTGAAGGCTTGCTGTGGAGGTATAGATAGCTTCCAAAGAAATTTTGCCCGTCCACTTAATAGTAACTTGTTATTTTTTGAGTATCCCGGAGTCATGGCTAGTGAAGGACCTTTAAGTATGGAGATGATAGGCAAGGTCTACCGCGCAATGCTTAAATTGGTTTCAGATAAGGAAAACGGGTTTGGTGCAAAAGAACTTTTTCTATTGAACACTTCAATGGGCGGCGGAGCAAGTGCTAGAGGCCGTGTAGGCTACGTTTATCCGAAAGATATTAAGCATGTTGTTGTCAATGTTGTGACCTATCATTCTCTTGTGGCTGCCGTCACAGCTCTTGCAGGTAGCGTAATGGGGAGATTAGCTCATTGGTGGGATTGGACATCAGACGTCGCTAGAGAATCGAAAAGATTAACAGAAGAGGGAATCCCAGAGATCATTGTGTATAGCAATGCCGATAAAGTTGTCTTACCTGAAGCTTCTTTAGCACATGCAATGAAAGAGCTTCATGATCCAGACAAAAAAGCGGTTCTTTTCCTTGAGCGAGGTGTCCACATCTCTTCTTCCGGTAACCCTCATACTGTGTTGCCATTCAAGGAAAGTTTTGGTCGTATCACGGAGTTGGCTCGTCATTATGCTGGAGGATCTGCAGAGGATCCAAGGCAACTTATTAGTCATTTTTCAGTATCATAACACATGAGACCAACTGATTTAAAACCTCCTGTTAGCCGAGAAAAACGGTCTGTGCTCATCCATGACCGCGTCTGGTATGTACCGCAAGTGCCATTATCTTCAAATGAATTTCTTTTTCCCGGTTGGTCACATCCTGATTTGTTTGGGAATGATAATCCAATTCATATCGAATATTGCAGCGGTAATGGTGTTTGGATTGCAGAAAAAGCAATTGCAAACCCTTTTGTCAATTGGGTTGCTGTTGAAAGGAAATTTGACCGCGTTAGAAAAATTTGGGCTAAGATAAAAAATTTCAATTTAACGAATATGATTGTCATGTGTGGGGAAGGGTATCAAGCGACCAAACGTTATATTCCCAACCAATCGGTAGGGGAGATTTCAATTAATTTTCCCGATCCATGGCCTAAGGCTCGACATGCCAAGCATCGATTAATTCAATCAGAATTTATTCAGGAAATGGGGCGTATCATCGCCCCTCAAGGGACATTGATGTTTGTAACTGATGATAAGCTCCACTCTCAGTGGTTCATTAAGAAAGTCGCGACACATCCAGGATTCACTTCTGTTTACCCTGATCCCTATTATACAACTGACCTCAATGCCTATGGCAGCTCATTTTTTGATGAATTATGGCGCTCTCAGGGACGCTCCATTTACTATCATAAGTTTATGAGATCCTAATTATGTCTCGTTTGCACATTGAAGAAGATGACGACGAGGAAATCGTTGAAGTTCGTTTCCCCAAAGCAATTTTTAACCTAGAAACGGCAGTTCAAGGTGAACCCGTTCCCGAAGGATTTGATGCTGTGAGAATTCCTATCGATGGAAGATTACAGGCTGATCTTTCGTGGAAGGAAGCACATGCACAGGCATTGATTTATGCAGAACGTGGACTGAGTCTCTTTTGGGACATCGATTTAGGGCTTTTTAATCAACTCTGTCAGCCCATTAGCAACCAGTCACAGTTTTTATCTTTGAGCTTATCTTTAGAGCACTTTCGCGACACCCTCTGGAAGGACTTTCGTTCTTGCACAGCAGGACTTTGTCTTTATCGAGGAGCGTTGGAAGTCCCTTTAGAACAAGATATATCCCCTCCCAGATCGACTCTATATTCTTCCCGCGCAGCGGCAGAATATTTGAATTTGTTAGTTAGTCGGCTACCCGACACGTTAAAATGTTTTGCTTTAATAGATCTTCAAAGAGTGGTGGAACCCTATCTCGCCGCTCAAATTCTCAATAAAGAATTTTATAAGCGGCTACACCTCGCAGTGAATAAATGGAGCGAATTTGGTGCCGATTTCCTATGGGATTCTCATTTATTCTTTATACAACCATCTGATCTCATTAAAACAGCAATTTGTTTACCTTCTTCATCGCAGATGACAGAGGAAGATTTTTACTCTTTTAATAAAATATTTATGCAGTTAGAATCACAACAAGTGGCCGTTCGGGTAATTCCAGAGGCTATGTTGACAATGGAGTGGGGCGGATTGGATTACCTGATGACGCAGTCTAATACTGTGACTTCAGAAGGTCGTCGCAAACTTTGTGGTTTTTGTGCTGCTGGTGGCACTGTTGTCGTCATTGGCTCCTCGCTTGGTTTGTCTCAGGAAATGCCTATTACGGAGTTTATAAGGAGTGTAGAATGTCTCAAAAGCTAAAAAAAATAGAAACAATAGAAGCACCAGCAGCCATTGGTCCCTATTCACAAGGAATTGCGATCACTTCCGGTCGGTCGATGATATTCGTTTCCGGACAACTTCCAGTTGATCCTAAAACAGGAAAAATAGTAGAAGGTGGAATAGGGGAGATGACCAAGCAGATCATTTGTAATTTAGAGGCTATCCTTAAAGCTGGAGGGTATTCTTTAAAGGATATCGTCCGCACCGATGTCTTTCTTAAAGACATAAAGAAGGACTTTAAATCGATGAACGAGGAATATGCCAAGTACTTTGGAGGGGAAGCTCCACCAGCCCGTCAAACAGTTCAAGTCGCTGAATTACCTTTGGGAGCCCCCATTGAGATCTCTTGTATCGCTGTAGCGTGTGATTCCTAACGAAACCAATTCCATGAGAATGAAACGCCGCCAAAAACCGGAGGACGACGCACAGGAGTAACGTAGACCTGTTCTACATACTGGATAGGCTGAGGCACGGCGACGTATACAGGAGGATAGTAGCGTCCATATTGATCATAGTATCCCGGTTGTTGCACGTAGACAGGAGCAGGCACGATAGGCGTGCGTATGATGTGAGCTTCTCGATAAGGAAATCTATTGCTCACACCGACTTGAAAATGATTTCGGCTAGCCTCAACAGGTGAGGATTGGACGATCATGATAAAGGCTGCTAAGGCAAATAATGGATAAAATATACTTTTTTTCATAATTAAAA
>JABDDS010000108.1 GCA_013287465.1 Chlamydiota bacterium
CAGAGACTTCATCTCGATTGAAACATTGTGATGAATGTGGATGTTTAATCGATGTCGACATGTGTCAGTTTTGTCGCGATAAAAATGAAAAGGTGGAGTCTATTTGCATTGTGGCAACATCGCGTGATGTGTTTTCAATCGCTGCAACAAATGAATATAAAGGTCTTTACCACGTCTTAGGAGCTCTTCTTTCCCCAATGAATGGCGTTGGTGTTGAATCCTTAAATCTCCATAAACTAGTGGAACGTATTAACGTCCATAAGATAGAAGAAGTTGTGATTGCATTAGACTCTACTCTAGAGGGGGATGCCACTTCTCTTTATCTTAAAAAAGTCCTCGATCCCCTAAAAGTGAATGTCTCTCGGTTAGCTTTTGGTCTGCCAATGGGAAGTCCACTCGACTATGTCGATGGAGGAACCTTGGCCAGAGCTCTTTCTGCTAGAGCTCATTTTTAATGTTGAGTTCTTCCCACTCGTTAAGGGCATGGGTAAGATCTGTCTCCAGAAGTTCTCTTTTTTTTTACCAGGCGTTGGTTTGCTTGGAACAGCAGCAATAGTAGGAGCGGGTTGGTTTCTGGGGAAAAATTTCCCACTTGGCAATACGCTGAATAGTGTATACAATAATACTACCGCCTTAGCCGTAACTAGTACTGCTTTGGTTGTTAGTGGAGCTGTCTATATTTTGGCTGCAGCAACAGGATACGCTCCATCTCCATCTCTTAAGGGCGCGGTTCTTGCATTGCCAAATCTTGCTCGGAATAAGTCTGTAAAGTATTTTGATGCTAAAGAAACAAAATCTATGGCTACTCAAGGGAAATCTAGAGACGAAATTAAACAAGAGTTGACAAGATTGTATATAGGCGCTGGAAACATAGTAAGTCGGTTGGATTCTAATAGTGAATTGAGTGGTTCTGATGTGGCAGCTTTTAAAAGATTGACGGAACAAATGCCGCACATCAAGGCTAAATTAGAAAAAGAGTTAAACTTAACCGCTGCTGAAGTACACTCGATTGTAGGTCATTTAGAAAGTAAGATTGATGCCGTTAATAATAATCGGTTTAACCTTCAGTTAAATGAGCCTAAGTTTAATGCCAAGCTTCTTGGATCTACTGAGTTGACTGATAGAGAATGTGCAGAACTTGCCGTTCCTAAAGACGTCCTCGCTCATGCAGCTGTCATTAGACATAATACACTGGGTGTGATGGATAAAATGAGCAAGTTTGGTTGGGGCTCTATAGTGACACTTGGATCAACGGCGTTAACATGGATTGTGGCGTCATCAGTTACTGAATCAGAGTCTCTAATTCCTGTTGTTGCGCCTGCTATTGCTTGCGCTGCGAGTGTGTGGGCTGTCTATCGTCAGTACAAAAATGACCGTGTAATCGCCGATCAAATTATCGCTGAAAATAGAAAGCTGGGACGTGAAAAACTAGGGAACATTTATGGCGGAATATCATCAGTTATGGATGCTTTACCGGGTGAAAAAGAGATGCTTCGTCGTAGATTGCCTATTATCAATGAAGCAATAGCAGCAACAGGTTTAGAAGATTCTCCTGAAGAATTTGTAAACTTGCTCGGCGTAAAAAAGGATGAGCCTGGTTTCTTTAGAAGATGGAGTTCACTCACACTTGCAAAACCAGCTCCTGTTCAGACAAAGAAACCTGAGTCTGTAAGTGCAAGACAGTCCTCTATGCCTGCAGTAAATGTACGAGCTGCAACGACAGCTCCTACAGTTGTTCCGCCAACCGAAAAAGCTGGAACGGCAGCTTCTACAGTTGTTCCGCCAACCAAAAAAGCTGGAGCGGGTTTTACTATGGATAATATAGATCCATACGCAATGATGCGTGAAGATGGTTTGGACGGGAGAAACTCTGGGTCTGAGCCTGAACAGGCTTCTTTCATTTTTTGTGCGTAAAAGTAGGCTAAGTTGCTTGTAGACTATAAGCCGCGAACGCGGCAACAACGTATAGCCCCATGTGTAAACGTGGGGTTAATGTAATTAAACAAATGAGCCGTGAATACGGCGACAGAATTATAACCCTGTCGTTGTGTTCGCGGCTTGTTTATTTGGGTAACCATTCAGGAGGAGTAAATGAGAAAACTAATTCAAGGTATTGTTGATTTTAGAAAGAATCTCACTCCAGAGAGTCGTGCCCTTTTTGCTCAGTTGGCTCTTGGCCAAAAGCCCGATGCTCTCTTTATTGCCTGTTCTGATAGTCGAGTGGTCCCTAATCTGTTTGCTTCCACGAATCCTGGCGATGTCTTTGTTCTGCGAAACATAGGAAATTTAATCCCTCCAGCCTCTTCAGAATCTCAAGAGACGTGCGTTCAAGCTGCTATTGAGTTCGCTGTCCTCTCTTTAAACGTTTCCAATATCATTGTGTGTGGACATTCTGAATGCGGGGCAATGCTAGCTTTAAGCGGGGGGGCAGATGTGGCGTGTTGTCCTCATCTGACTTCTTGGTTAAAATATGGGGACGAATCGGTCAACAAAGTCAAAAACGGGTTTATTCTTAACCCCGCGCTATCGAAGCACAATCAAATTTCCCAAGTGAATGTCCTTCAGCAGATGGAACACATCACAAGTTACTCATTTGTTCAAGAACGGATTGAAAATAAAAAACTTCGTGTTCATGGATGGTGGTTTGACATCGCTCAGGCAGATGTCTATTGCTATGAGCCAAGTGTCAATCAATTCATCTTAATTGATGAAGAAGAATCGAAATTAATATTAGATCGCTTAGGTTAGAGAACGATGTCTATTCATATTGAACGGTGCCAATCGTGTAAAGAGGTACTTGCTTTTATTCCCAAAAAATCCCTGAGTATTAACCTTAGTATTGGTGGAACAAAAATTGCTGTGGCGATTGTCAATAGCAGTGGAGAAGTTTGCTGGGAGTCCGATCGTTACCAATGGCGAAGCGATAGTGAAGACTGCTCCCATAGAGATTCGGCAGCAAAAAGAGAGTGGTTCATTTCTCTAATTTTAACCGAAATTATGAAGGCTGAAGACTATTCTCAGAGGTATCTAAAAGGTTCTTTAATAGAGCAAGTAGGAATTTCTTGGGCTGGTCCCGTTAGTCGAGATGGAAAGGTGATGGGGCCTAATATCGATGGTTTTAGGTTCCAAGAACTGTCTTTGGAAGAACGTTTAAATGAGGGAGTCGATTTAGCACACATCCTTAGGGAAAAATTAATGGGCTTTGGCAGGAAATGGGAGGTTTCTATTCTCAATGATGCCGATGCAGCGGCGATTGTTGCTTTCAGGCAGGATGGCAATAGACCTAATGGTATGTTGGTGATTATTGGAACGGGCATTGGTCTAGGGATCATCATGAATGAAAAAAGTTATTTTGGTCCTGAGGATTTTATTTGCCGCATGGGGGAAATAGGACACCATCTTCTTTATAATCCATCGGAAAATCGATATTTCTATTATGGTTGTGAGACAAAAGGTGTTATTTTAGAGGAAAATGCTCCATTGAGTCTGACGAGGCGGTTGTCCGGTCCCGGAGTTGCTAGGATGTTCGTGGATAGGCTCTATGTGAAATTTCATCAGAATTTACAAGCGATAATCGATTACTTTCATCATCAGGTGCAAGGACTGGATACAAGGATTCTAACGAAATACTTTCAAGAGAGGGTTCTTCCACTAAACATCGAAGAGCAATTTTTAAAGTGTATTACGGAAAATGCACGGAGTGGGGATCAATTTTGCATCGATTTGATCAAGGATGTGGGCGATGAATTAGGAAGAGCTTTAGGAGTTTTTATTGCTCATTT
>JABDDS010000109.1 GCA_013287465.1 Chlamydiota bacterium
AATTTAAATATTCTATTTTTCTCTCCGTCTCTTGCGCCTCTGCGTTGATATTAAAAAGGTGATAGAATCCAAAGAGATATGAGGATAGGCATCTCTTATCCTGCCGGCGAAGCCGATCCTGCCTATCCTGTTATTTTTTTCTTGTTTTCTAGAACTTGAAATTACTGGAACTTTACAATAACGATTGACTTTACCTCCCTCTATCGGTTTTAATAAAGACTAAACGCAATGACTTAAGAGAAAAAATGAGTAAATCAAAGCTAAAGATAGCTCCTTCGATATTAGCTGGGGACTTCGGTCATCTCGCTGATGAAGCAAAAAAAATCGAAGCCTCGGGTGCCGACTATTTACATGTTGACATTATGGATGGAGCTTTTGTCCCCAATATCACGATGGGACCGCGTGCTGTTGCCGCGATCAATCGAGCAACGGACATGATTTTGGATGTGCATCTGATGATTTACAACCCTTTCGACTATGTAGAACGCTTTGTCGAGGCCGGAGCTGACATCCTCACCGTCCATTTCGAAGCGACAGAAGATCTTGCCGAATTGCTAAAATACATCAGAAAATGCAATATCAAAGCTGGGCTTGCATTTAATCCTGAAACATCGTCGTCAATGATTCCAAAGTACCTCGATCAATGCGATCAAATAGTACTCATGACTGTCAACCCAGGCTTTGGAGGACAGAGTTTCATGCCTGAAGTCCTCGAAAAGGTAAAATTTACCCGCGATGTGTGCAATCAGCTAAACATCAAAATGGACATTCAAGTTGATGGTGGTATTAACGAAGAGACTGGCGCGCAGTGTGTAAAAGCAGGGGCGAATGTCCTTGTAGCAGGAACGTATTTATTCAAATCTCCTAACATGTCGCAGGGTGTCAAAGCGCTGCGCGGGGATTCTCATTAAAACAAAAGGGTAATCTTACTATGGTAGCTAGCAATAACATTGTTCCTGGGATGATTTTATCGATCAACGACAAATTCTACCGGGTCGAATCTAGTTTAAAAGTTGCTGTCCCCAAAGGCGCTTCTTTCATTAAGACAAAATTGCGCAACCTTTCGACAGAAGAAGTAACGGAAAAGAATTTTAAACTCGACCAAACAGTGAAAGATGTCTCGTTGGCAGAACGACGATTAGAATTTTTATATATGGAAGGAAAAGATTACCTATTCCTGGACATCGGCAATTTAGAACAAGTCGCTGTGAGCGCTGCAATCATTGGCGACAAAATTAACTATCTCAGGGAAGGGGTTGAGCTCAAAGCTGCCATGTATGGGGACTCTATCTTTTCAGTGGAATTACTTCCCTTCCTAGAACTCATGGTTGCGAAGATTGAAACAACACAAGCACGGGGAGCCGTTCCCGCTAAACGGATAGCCATCCTTGAAACAGGTGCTCACATAGAGGTGCCTCTGTTTATTGAAGTTGGTGATATCATTAAAGTAGATACAAAAACAAACGAATATATTCAGCGAGTCTAATCTCTGGGGGAAATATGGAAATTAAGCAGATCAAAGAACTGATGGGCGCGATGGGACGCACAGGAATCGGCGAGATGTCAATCAAAAAAGATGGGTTTGAACTGCATCTAAAACGAGAACAACATCCTCTAGCTAACTCCTTAATAGATGCTGATGATGAGACTTTTTTACGAGATAGTGCTTTACATCGAGCGGCACTGTCGACCTCCAGTCGCAACGAAATCGCCCCTTTGGGTGTGACACCTGGGATAGCTCCTCCATCGACCTCAAGCAAAGAAGAAGTGCCTGGCATCTATGTCACATCTCCAATGGTGGGAACTTTCTACTCAGCCTCATCACCCGACGACGCTCCATTTGTCAAAGCGGGCGACAAGATAGAAAAAAATACTGTTGTCTGCATCATCGAAGCGATGAAAGTGATGAATGAAGTGAAGGCAGGTGTTTCGGGAACAGTTGCAGAGGTTTTAGTGGAAGCGGGACATCCTGTCGAATTTGGAACAAAACTCTTTAAGCTTATTTAAGGAAGTGTGCATGAATAAATTAAATAATTGGAATTCGCCAAAGCCCCGGGGTTGGATCGATCGAAACCGACCCCATATTATAATATTGGATCGATTTCGATCGTCCAACCGCGGGAGCTTTTGCGAGCTCCAATCATTTAATTTATTCACGCACACTTCCTAATTGGCAGCACAAATGAAAAAAGTTTTAATTGCCAACCGTGGCGAAATTGCGGTCAGAATTATCCGAGCATGCCAAGATTTGGGTCTCCAGACTGTTGCTGTCTACTCTCAAGCGGACTCAGAGGCACTACACGTCCTCCATGCCGATGAGGCGATCTGCATCGGAGAAGCTCCCTCACCTAAATCCTATCTCAAAGTGTCTAATATTCTGTCGGCTTGTGAAATTACCGGAGCGGACGCCGTCCATCCTGGCTATGGTTTTCTAAGCGAAAACGCTAAATTTGCATCGATATGTGAAAGCTGTGGCCTCAATTTTATTGGTCCTTCACCAACGACGATCAGTCTTCTAGGGGATAAGGCGAAGGCAAAAGCGACAGCAAAAAACGCAGGGTGTCCGGTCATTCCCGGCTCTAACGGAGTTGTAGAAGACTTGAAGCAAGGGCTTGAAGAAGCAAAGAAACTTGGCTATCCCATTTTTATCAAAGCTGTTGCTGGTGGTGGTGGAAAAGGAATTCGAATTGCAATGACAGAGCAGGAATTTCCTAAGCTCTTCTTAGCCGCTCGTGCAGAAGCTGAAGCTAGCTTCAGCAATCCCGACGTGTATTTAGAAAAGATGATCATGAATCCACGTCATATTGAAGTTCAAATCCTCGGCGACAAGCAAGGTAACTACGTCCATCTTGGAGAGAGAGACTGCACAATCCAACGAAGAAGACAAAAATTGATCGAAGAGACTCCAAGCCCGATGTTGACACCAAAACTGAGAGAAAAAATTGGACAAGCCGCCGTCAACGTTGTGAAAAAAGCTAAATACTTCTCTGCAGGTACGGTGGAGTTTCTTTTGGATAGTGCTCAAAACTTTTATTTTATGGAAGTTAACACTAGAATCCAAGTGGAACATACTGTCACGGAAGAGCTTACCGGCATTGATCTGGTTAGAGAGCAGATTCGCATCGCGATGGGACATCCCTTATCATGCACCCAAAAGAGCATCGAATTCAAAGGGCATGTGATGCAGTTTCGCATCAATGCGGAGAATCCAGCAGAAAACTTTGCTCCTTCCCCTGGCCGTTTGGAATATTATTTACCCCCCGGAGGACCACACGTCCGCGTCGATAGCGCTTGTTATTCGGGATATCAGATCCCCCCTAATTATGACTCCATGATTGCCAAATTGATTGTTAAAGGAAAGGACCGTGCTGAAGCTATTGCCATCGCACGACGAGCGCTGCGTGAGTTCCATATCGGCGGCGTTTATTCAACGATTCCGTTTCATCTTCATATGCTCGAGGACAAAAACTTCCTCGACTCCAAGTATGATCTTACCTATATCGACAAGCTCGTTGCCGAAGGGGCCCAATTCCAGCTCGAATAATAAAAAGGGCAAGTCATTTTTTATCCAAGCACAAATGCTTTAAGGGCATAATAGGGCTATGGCATAAGGACAAACGACGCCAAGGACACCAAGGTCCTTGGTGTCCTTGGCGTCGTTTGTCCTTATAGTCGCTCGTCCTTATATCCTGGATAATTTCTTCCTGATATTCAGGAAAATAACGCTGCAGCCATC
>JABDDS010000110.1 GCA_013287465.1 Chlamydiota bacterium
TGATGAGACATCGGCCACATAAAGATTTGCGTCAAATGCTTTTGGCAAATTAAATGTAAAATTGAGCAAAAATTGCGTGTAATGGCCATTGAGAAAATGAAGAGCATTGCCTAATAAAGGGAATAAAGGAGCTAATAGCAGAGCCATAAGCAACAAAAACATCGAGACACTCACCATACAGGGAAAAAACAAGTTATACACCAATCCCATCAAGGGAAACTGTTGAAAGTAGAAGAGAGTCATCGGCAAGGCCACCAAATTCACCGCAAGGGTTAATGCCAAAGCCTGGCGAAGGAATGAGAGCATGCAATAGACATGCTGGTCAATCCAATCGAAAAGGACCGCTTGACTTAAAGAACGCTTCTTAAAAACCTTAAGAAAAATAGCATCACATGGACCAAACAAAAGCAAAATTGCAGCTGTGATCCCGAAGCTAAACTGAAAGCCTACCTGTCGGATGACAAGAGAATCGATAAGGACAGTGATGGCAATGGCCACTCCCAAAGAATTCATGGCAAAACTTCTTTTGCCACTCAGCACTCCACATAATGCTATCGTCAGGGAAATCCACGCGCGCATCACTGAGGAGGAAGCTCCAAGAAAAATAAAGTAGCTGCTCAATATTAAAATCACTGCCACAGCTGATGTACGGCTAGAGAATATAAGAGAAAATCCAACGCCTAAAATCGACGCTAAAATAGAAAAATGCAACCCAGAAATAGCCATCAAATGCTGCAATCCAAAACGTCCAAGTTGATTCGAAAGGAGTGAATCATCAAATTCCCCCGTCGCAATGCCAGACAAAAACGAACCTACATGATAGCTATTCATCGCATTTTGAATCTGCTGTCGAAGCCATGACTTGGCCATAAAACGCCATTCAGCCAGATTCCACGCCGGTTGAATCGGAGTCCAAACAGCTCCGGAAAGGGGCGCTAACTTATACCTTCCTGAATCGTTGATTTTAATTTTGCCCTGCAATCGATAATGATGACTTGCGAGAGGACGATCAGATTTATCTGCAGGGAGAAGGATGCGAACGGGGATGTTTTTGGCAACCAAAGTCCCCTGATCATCAAAAAAGCGACTTAAAACCGCTTCATAACGCCATACATCGCTGCCAAAGAACGTTTTTGATGCCGATATAGAAGTAATTTCAACCTCTGCAATTCCCGCTTTACCAATCACATCATCCGAAGGAAACTGATAGCGCTCGCCCGTCCATAAAAAAACTGCTAGTCCCAGCGTAAAAGCCAATATAAAACGGAGTTGAGAGCTTATTGTAAACAGCACAAAAAGAGGGATTAAAGGGAGCCAAAAGAGATCTAAAGCCACCGCAGCGCCAACCATAATATAAAGGCCATAAAGCAAAGCCGGGTGTCGAGACCAAAATCTAGATAAAACTGAAAAAAATGTAGTAATACTCGATTCCTAAAGAGAGTAGCTCCTAAAGTTGTACTTCGTAGAGCCTTTTTTCAGATGAATTGAGGTCGGGAGAAGCCCTCTTATTTGCCACACTCACAGAGTTTAATATCAACTCATCGACTAATGCAGTAAGGTGACCTTCATCATTGGATTGGCTCACCTGTTTTTTGGGAAGCTCTTTTGACTGAGCATCCGCAACGGAGAAGGAAGAGGGAATTTTAGGTTTTACCTTTAACGCATCAATCAACGCTTGGAGTCCCGCATCAAATGACTTTCCTTGGACTGGGGATCCAGAATTCCTTCCAGATGCAACGATAAGATATTTATATCCCACAATACTGCCATTTGAAAGGGTCACGAGCTTTTTTTGCTTATCAATTGATTCAACCTGACCGAACAGGAAAACGTTCTCAATAGAAGAAAGAAACGAGATTGCTTCTAAGGTGAGATGATCAGAAGATACCGTATAGTTGAGTACCTGATAAAGGAAATAGGGAGCGTTATCGCAGAATTTGTCTAAAAAAACAATTTCCGCGAACGTATAGGTCCCTTGGTTCGCATTCGACCCATAATCTCTGTAATCTCCACTGACATTAGAGGCTTTCATTGGTCCCATTAGTTCCTCACTATTCTTTGCTTTAATTATACATACAATCTAATTTTAATTCCATATTTTTTTTAACGCGAGTTTTTTTATGGTTCTAGCTTCGCCAAAGGTACAGGAGAAAGAAATGCATTGCAAGCTTTTAGAATTAAAGAATGAAATAATTAGCCATGATAGGAATGTACCCTAGGGCGAAGAAAGTACTAATCAAGACAGCTGTTGCAGCTTTTTCAGGATAACTATTCGTCAGAGATGCCATCATAACGGTGTTTACAGAGAGAGGGACAATTGAAAGAAGTACCAACGCATCGTAAATCTGCTGATTAAAAAAACCAATCAAGTGTCGATCTATAAAAATGATCGATAAAATCACCAAAGGCCATACGACGAATTTAGCAAAGAAAGTGATTCCGAGGAATTTGAAATCGAGTTTAAAGTGGGACAAAGTTGCAAGACCAAGCCCGACGATCATCATCCCAAGCAATGCATACGCCCCTTTGATATGACGCATGAATTCATCAAAAATTTCGGGAATAGGTATTTGTGCGTAATTGATCATCAATCCTATAATAAGGGCGTAAAAAGCAGGTAGAGTTGCAAAACTTTTTACAGTATTTTTGACGGAAAAGCCTCCCTTATCAAACAGACTCACCCCCAGAGTATTCTCATAAAAAGAGACTCCAAGCAACCCCATGATATACAATGCTTCACCATGTTCATCAAACAGCAGCAATGCAATGGGAAGTCCAAAATACCCCGTATTGGCTGAACCCGCACTGTAAGAAACTAAAGTCGCAGTCGCATCTTGCCACATCCCATGAGCTATTTTATAAAAAACAAAACAAAGCGACGCACTAATAAAAAAAACAACAGCGGGAATGGCCAAGGTGTCCGGGCGTAAATCAATATGAAGCACCCCATTAAAAATCACAATAGGGTTGATCATATAAAACATTATTCGAACAATAGTATCGCGATTTGCATGTAATAATTTACCGGCAATATATCCAAGAAGAATATTCAAATAAAGAGGAATAATTTTAATAATACAAGCTGAGAAAAAGCACATTTTATTTAAAATCTATCGTTTTTAAAATCTATCGCTAATTTATAAAAACACAAACAATCGTCACCCCGAATCTAACAAAAACGAAACATAATAACAAGTGTTTTGTGTTTTTTGTGTTTTTTTTGAGTGTGTTATTTTTGGATTTTTGGGTGTTATTTTGAGTGTATTTTTGATTCATTGCAAATTGCAGGACTTTTCACTGAGAAATCCCATTCCTGTTTAGTACTACGTATTATTTGTTTTTTTGCAGCGATTCCCGTTAAAAAATAGTTAATAATTAAATATAAGGATAAAAAATCACCTCTTTGTGTCTCTGTGCCTTGGTGTCTTTGTGTTTAATTATTATAGTTTTGCGCAGCAATTCATGCTAACAACTGGTTAATAATTAAACACAAAGACACGAAGGCACAAAGACACAAAGAGAAGACGATGGCCACAAAATGGTTCATCGCAATTGTAGGATCCAACTTGATTGAAACTCTTAAAAAAACAGGCTTATGACTACAGGCATATGGAGTATTATCGCC
>JABDDS010000111.1 GCA_013287465.1 Chlamydiota bacterium
TCAGAAGTTACCTCAAGTTCAATTGTTGGAAGAGCTAAAAACGTCATTCTTACTGATGTTTACGAGACTCAATATAAAAGCCGATTCAAACAACTCAACGAAGAAGAGACCAAAAAAGGAATTTTATGTTCAATATATAAAATTTTTGAACGTATCTTTGTTGCGATTGTTAGCTCATTGAGTTCGCTTCTTTCGGCATTTAACCTGATCCTGTTCTCTCCTAATTTTAGAACAAAACTTTTTTTGGTTGCCGAACACATGAGTCAAGGAGTATTATCAGGTAGTAATTTATACTGGACGACTAACAATCTCATTAATTTGCTACAGAAGCAAACAAATCCTCCATTAGATTTAATTAAAGCCATTCAACACCAACATGATTACCAGTTTTCTGATGAGAAAGTGATAAAAGATCATGCTAAATCCTTAGAGATTGATCAAAATATTTTTATCGAATCTCGTAGTTCAACGCATGAGATGCTTTTAGTTATTACTTGTACATCTATTGGTCCAAACGAGGAGAAAAAATATCGAATCACACAGCATAATGTCGGTGATGGTGTTAATAAGTATCATTATAGAAGGACAACAGAAAGCGGAGAAGTGCAATATCAAACTGCAATGGTGATAGAAGATGTTTCTGGAGAAGCTCTCTACGGGGATGAGAGTACATTCTTGGAAGAGTGTCGATCGAATAAACATAAAACAACGGTAGATTATTTATATGAAAACCTTCTTCCAAAGCTTGGAGGACGAATCGCTTCTCCTTCAGATGATGATCGATTATGGCATGCATGGGAGTTAGGAGACTCGAGCGCCGGACAGGCTTGGTTTTCAGTGATTCGTTCTTTATTATCTACCCAGGAAAACCAAGAATTTGTAGATAGAACGACCCTTGAATTTTTACTTGAATTATACGAAGTCATTAAAAAGTCCAGGGGAAATACAACGCTTTATCAAATAATCGCGCTAGAGATCATCTCTTCATTAGAAAAAAGATATGTGACAGAGGAAATTGATTTTCCAGATGAATTGAAAATGTTGGCAAATGAACTAGAAAAAATTTCATCTGAAGAAACGTTCTTTAGCCATAAAAAAACAAGTCGGCAAATACTTGATTCCATATGGTTACAGGCAAAATCTGCGGGAGCAGAGCAAGGTAAAAAAATCGAATTGAATGGCATTCTCATGGATATTTCATTTGATGAAGATCATTTAATAAAGTCGGACAGTGTTGCAGATAACCTAAATATTGCGTTTACGTTGCTTGATCAGGGGATGCCCAATGCAGATCTAATAGGAAAAGCTAGACATTTCATTAGTAAAGCGTATGAGAAAAATGGGGCTGAAATGTCGAGTGACGAGCTAAAAAAATTAGCTCATCTATCTTCAGAGTTTTTAGCCATGAAGAGTCCATCTCAAAATACATTCACACCTCAGGAATTGTCCATCTGCACTCAACAACAAATCCACACAATGACAGGGTTAGTGATGGCGGCTCTTACGCAATTAGATGATGCTTTAAAAGGGGTTGATGGTGACACCATTTCTGATAGACTGTTAGTGACTGTTACCCACAGAATTCAGGCTTATTCTCAACTAAAGACTAATACATACACTTTGAATGAGGGGCTGGATAAAAGGATCAACTCTATGAAAAACGGAATATGCCCTCCTCGGGCCCCCGAGATACCTAAAGGATTAGCTCGAATCATGGGTATTTCAGAGCCCATTTTTTCAACAGATAATTTTGTACACGTCTGTAGGGGATGATTTTGTATATCATTTAATTAACAACTGTTTTATTTTCGATATCTTCCGTTTTAGAGTTATTTACAGGGGCATTAGTCTGGTAACATTGATGGACTGTTGCTGCTAATACCCATGCTCCAAGCGCACCTAAAGTTATATACACGGAAGTATAATCGTTGACAACTGAGTAAGCAGCTACCGATACAATAGAAAAATAACTTAAATGGTTAAGGTATGTAAACCCTTTGAGAATGCATAAGCATGAATCAGATATTCTTGGATCGGTGTTTTCGAACGTAGGTTCTACTCGAATCATTGCTATAGAGAACCTTGAGTCGGGGGTTTTAGATATAGAATCTGGGTCTTTTTCCATTATAGAGATCTCGGTGTCTTTAGCCCTATCATCCGTTTCTGTGGGCGATTTTGATTCTGCGTCTTGAGATATAGGTTCTTTTCCTAATTCTGACGTGGCAATTTGTCTAACTTTTTCTACATTTGGTTTTGTTTGTTCTAAATATTTTATATATCTATTACAACTAAAGCCTACTAATAGCGCCAGACCAACTCCGATGTTAATAGCAGCTCCAAGCTGACTTGTCTTGTAGCCGGTTCCTGAAGCAACACAATTTAACACCCCAGGCACATAGCCTATAATTGTTCCTCCACAAGAGGAAAGATTGTTTCGAAAAGTGCAATTTTCTAATGACATAACTCTTTCTCCTATGTACAATGGAGGTTCCATTTTTTGGAACTTCCAGTATAACTTCAGACTACTATTGCAACTCAATGGTGTCAATGTTTTATCCGAATTTAAGGCTTGAGTCCAAGAAATAAAAGGAGAGTTAATATGAAACTTGTAATTCAACGCGTCCTGAATGCCAAAGTTGAAGTCGAGGGTAAAGAAGTAGGGGCTATTGGTCCGGGAGTACTCGTTTTTGTTGGCATCACACACAACGATGCAATAGATCAAGTCTGCTGGTTGGCTAATAAATTGATCAATCTTCGGATATTTGAAGATGCCCAAGGAAAAATCAATCAATCACTGTTGGAATGTAATGGTGAAGCTTTGATTATATCGCAGTTTACTCTTTATGCAGACTGTTCTGGAGGACGAAGACCCTCTTTCACCCAAGCTGCTCAGCCCGAATTGGCTAACCAGCTTTATGAAAAATTCATCGAGGAGGTGCGAAAAGGGGGAATTAAGGTCCAATGCGGAATCTTTGGCGCCGACATGAAAGTATCCTTATTGAATAATGGTCCCTTTACCGTTAGTTTAGAACGTTAATCCACCATGAGGAGTCTATATGAAAAAAATGTTAAGTCTTCTTATTGTTTTTTTAATTCCTGTAACAACTGAGTTGTCAGCGGCTATTTATTTGGAACCTACAGTTCAATTTAAACCAATAATGGAAAGTGCAGCCATATATATCGAATATAATGGCAAGATATTACTTCTCCATCGTCAAGATCACATTCGACAAGGTGGTAAGTGGGGCTGTCCCGCAGGAAAAATGGAATCCAATGAAACCCCATTGCAAGCGGTAATCCGAGAAGTTTATGAGGAAACAGGTTATGAGATAGCTGAACAAACGATTGAATTTTTGAATACCTTCTATGTTGAATATAGTGAGAATGGACATTTTGTTCATCATAAATTTCGCGCAAAATTACAAGAAAATCCAGCGGCAGTGCAACTAGATTTCAATGAACATAAGGGATTTACCTGGGTGAGACCTGC
>JABDDS010000112.1 GCA_013287465.1 Chlamydiota bacterium
CAATTGGATGAACATGCGGAGAAAAAGCCATCAAAACGTTTTGCTAAAACTCTTATTAAAGACACCCATTGGGAATGGATCGTTAATCAAACATTGGATGAAGGGAACGTTTCTGCAATCAGCACTCAATCGAGGCTTCGTTGGAACGAGGAGGATTTGTTTAATAGCTTACAATCCCGGGGTTTTGCGATTCGCCATGATTTTAGTAGAGCTCCCACTTCTCAATTGATATGGACATATCTTGCTCTTATTGCCTATGCTATTAGCTCTATCTTAACTCATTCATCCTTAGGTAAATTAATTTTATCTAAAGGATATACTATATGCTTTCTTATGGAACAAATGCTAAATGACCTTATTTACTTGCCTGACGTTTTCGTCAGTGGAGAACTGATTCAATTGCGTTTTGGCAAAGACCCTCCTAGCTAACACATCGATTGTTTTTCATTTTTTTTCGAACATTTTAAACTTATTACCACTCCGTTTTTGTTTAATTTTTTCCATTTATTTATTCGAAACTGCAGTTAAAAATCATTAACATTTTCTTTCAAATTAGGAATGGCGCTTTAATTTTTAACAAATAGCTCCTATACAGGAGCTATTTGTTAAAAATTAAAGCGCCACTCCTAATTGCTGTATATATTCAGCGACTGTAACTCGATTAAACATTTGACATAAATAATTGATATTATGTATACCGAGGTTAATGTACCTCCCATTCGTGTCCGTGCCCATGCCCGTTCCCGGAAGACGGTACAAAACTTTATTTAGGAGCCTCTATGAAAAAAGCAATTAAATGTCTGTTTGTTGTTTCTGCTCTGTTTATCACTACATCAACAGTTGGATATGCAGAAGGCGAGTCATGTTCACTTTGTGAAAGTGTACGCGCTTACAATAAAACCCATCCTGAAAACAATTACGAATATTATGAGGATTATCTGAAGGCTCAAGGAGCTAAGGCCGGCTCAACGAAAGCCGCCGAAGCAGTCAAACCAGAAGCTGCAAAGCCAGCAGAAAAACCCGCCAAATCAAAAAAGAAAGCTGACTCAGAGTCAGATGATGATTGATACGTTGTTCAAGGACAAAGGACCTTAAGGACGCCAAGGACCTTAAGGACAAAAAGGACATTTTTATGGTGCCTATGCGCCTTTTGTCCTTGGTGTCCTTAAGGTCTTTGGCGTCCTTAAGGTCCTTTGTCCTTAAATTTGGGGTGTTTTATGTCGTTAATTGGAAAAGGGCAGCCTCGGCTCGCACCTCAATCGCAACCTGATCGTTCTTTGCTGCGTAACTCTTCAGGACTTTCAGTTTCTGAGAGGCAATCCCCTTCAGAATTTACGCGATCGCACCAACTCATGCAGATCTCATTCTTAGCAGAAATGCTCTCGTCTTCGAGAAGTCCTTCAAAAAAGGGGGCGCCACTCCCTAAAATGACCCCTTTTGAAAAATGTGCTGACAAAATGCGCGCTCTTTTGACAAAGACCGATGAATTTTTTAGGACTGCTTATGATTTCGATAGAAAGCAAGATTATCGAGAAGATCTTCAAGTTATGCAGCAGGAGCTTGCTTCCATTCATTCAGAGTTGTCTGCAATCGCTGATTCCAAAGAAAAAGAACGGTTATCCTTTGTTGAAAATGAAATTGGCAAACTCATTTCTTCTGAGGAGTGGTATGACTTTGAAGTGGCTTCTTCTGAGTTAGAAGAACAGCAAGGTGAATCCATCAGCTATTTAAATGATAACGATCATCTGATTGGAGGGTTAAAAAGCGACTCGGTCACTCACTTCATTGAGTCAATAGATCATCTTAATAAACTCCTTGCATTGATGGTTCCCAAAACGAATATGACCAAGCAGTTGGCCATGGGAGCTTATCACAAGGAGTTGTGGGAGCGAATAAAGAACTGTACAAGCGTGGCTAAAACTGCGACTGATGACTGGTTAGATGAACTTCCTTCTGATGTTGACCGAGTGATGGAACGACTAAACACTCTATGGAATTACTATCAAAAGGAATTAGAAACGGAACAAGATCCACAAGCCCGTGCGGAGATTCGCGATCAACTCAATAAGATTCGACAAGCGACAAAGCAGGTTGTAGCGACGCTATCTACACTGAACGTACAATTGAAAAAACAACTCACGATGATCACTTTTTGGAAAAATGAACTTTTTACACTCTCCAATGAAGCTGATGAATCTCCTAATGAGACTGGTGATCTTGAGCTGCTCTCCTATCGTTCTTCTGCAAATCGCTCTCTTGCTAAAATGCACCAAAGTCTAAACAACGCCCAAGATTCTTTGCCGGATCTTCTAGAAAAAGTGAGAACGTTTTCTTATAGGTTGGGTCCTATAGGGACGAGCCCAGCTCTGTCTGATGAGGATTTTGAGAGCCTTCTCGCACGCAAAAATGGAGAAACAGTAAAACCTTCGAATTTCATCATTAAAGGAATACAACGGGCTGTTAGTGGCTTTTTCAATCTACTCACAGAAGATTGGAACCTCACAGAAAACCAAAAACGGTGGCTTTCAGGCGCTCTAAATGGAATGCAGCTTTTAGGAAATATCACAGGAAAGATCAAACGCAGCCAGGAACTAGCAGCCGATTTAGAACGTCGTGCGGCTCAAATGCAAAAAGAGCTTCTCGCTACGGTGCCAAAAGAAACTGCCGATAAAATTGGAAAGGAACGAGCCTTTTTTGCTCATTTGCTCGGTGGCGATAAGTACGATGTAGAGATGACTCATGTTCCCAAAAAATTTCAGCATGTCCTTGAGGCGGTTCAAACATTGCGACCTCAATTTGGAGGTACGCGTCCGACTCCTGAACAAATCAGCAACATTAGCGATTCCTATTACCTACATAGGATGTTGCAGGAAATGCCCACAAACACTCCTGAATACTCTCTTTCCTTCAACGACTGGTGGCAACGATTTATTACGAACCAAGAAGAGGTGGAACCGAGCGTTACACCCCCTCAAGAGCCTCCGTTTACTTCAGCTCCTGCCGATGCGATGACCCCGTTAATGACTTCAGGAGCAGCCAAGACCGATAGCTTTATCGGTTCGATATTTCGTTCGATTAAAGGATGGTTTGCAAAAAAAGAACAGCCTACAACTATGCATGCATCTGTCGTGACAACAGAACAAAAACCATTGCAACCGGCAGTAGACGTTCCAGAAGAACAAATCAGAATGCAACAAGCGCGCATTGGCACCG
>JABDDS010000113.1 GCA_013287465.1 Chlamydiota bacterium
GAATTTACTAGTAACCTAGAAAAATGGTTACCAGATGGCCTAATTCAAGCAGATATTGCCTTACTGGAACGATTTAATCTATTGCATTACCCAGAATCTCAGGAAATGACCGATTCAGCGCTCACTCGGTATTTTCAAACAATTGAATCAAAGGAAAAGCTCGTCCTTATCAATGATCATTATATCATCTGGATTGTACCTGATAGATTAAATGCAATCCCCTCGACGAATACCTATATCGCCCTGCATAAAAATAGTGAATTTTTCTTGCAGTTAGGTTTTGTTAACAAAGGAATCTATAATAATTCCCAACTTATCTTGCGTTTACTTGAAAAGTTCCTACAGGAAATTCAAGAGATGGAAGAGACCCTTAGTAAAATTAAATAGATTTCATTTTGGGTAGAACTTAACTATTTTATTTTTTAGCATTTCTAACTGTTTTTTGCTGCAGGGGACAACTGAAAAAAAGAGACGGTTTTCCTGAATTGGAGGTTCCGAATGCAGAGCGGCAGTTTCTTTTTTACCAGCAAGAAAAACAACTCCCTGGTTGATATTTGAATGAATAGCACTGCCTGTAGAGCAGAACGTGTGCATGTAGTTCCTATCAAACAGGTGTTTCGATACCTCTTTCCGCTTTCCCTTGGGAAGTGGATAAAAAAGCGTCGATGGTCCCTGCAGTGTATAAACAAATTTATACACTAACTCTGAAGGATCAGTGATTGAATAATAATACCCATCTATATGCCAATTAGAAAGATCGAAAAAACTCGTCGGAATAAAAGCATGAAGATGAATCCAGGCCGTTTCTCTTCCTGAAACTTCCACCAACTCATTTGCCATTTCGGCTAACCGATTTGAAATGCGTTCCACAAGATCTCGTTCATTTGTTCCGATTCCAGACAGGAAATCAGCGATTTTGTTTTCGGTTTGCTCAATTTCACCAAATTGCTGGTAATAATACTCTTTCTGAATATCTATCGAATGAAAATCCTCGACATCTTCTGCCGTAATCGCTAAATCTATCATAGAGAAGCCATAGGGGCTCTCTTTCAAAAGATCTAGCATATGATCAAAAACCTGAGCGGTTAGCGATGATGAGAAAAATAAAAAGCTGGAGAAGAATAGATGTTTTAACATGATCTGCCTATTTTTTTCCCGAAAATAGCAGACCACATTTTGGGAGTCTAGATAAATGACTGGACTTTGAACAAGACGTTGCCATCGGTCACCCCCTAATTGACGCGGTGCAAAGCACCCGTCAATAGGGGGTGACCGATGGCAACATCTTGTTCAAAACCAAGCTTCCTTGCGAGAATGAAATTGCGAAAACGTTTTTAATCCTCAATTACTGAGCGTTCTTTAGGTTTCATTGGAGGTTGTGAAGGTCCACCTGGAGCATCCGGCAGTTCTTTAATTATTTCTTCAATATTTTTTTCCTTTTCTGCTGGCTGATATAAAGGAGCTCCTGGCTCAGCTTCTTCTTCCCCTTCGGCTCTGAAATCAACTCCAAATTGTTCGTCGTTGGGCGCAGCATGAGAAACAGGAATTTCCAACTCATCCTTAACTTCTTCTACCCCTCTCTCGCCCTCTAGCAGTTCATGAGCTACAGCATCAACTGCTGCGCTGGCTGATGCCAAAGGGGCGCTTGGTACAGGGGCAGATAATCTTTCTTTTAAAGCTTCAGCTAATGATAAAAACAACAACTTTGCTTCCATTCTAGGATTCTGACTGAATCGTTGAACTAAATCGATTAAAGGTAGTCTATCAAGGACCTTTGATGCTGTACCAGTGATAATCTGACGCGTAATAGCAGGTTCAACAATACGGTAAGTCCTTCCCTCAACTTCCTGCCCGTTCGACTTGTAATAATGGTGTACAAGGACCTCTACTACCTCTGGCTTGATAATTTCTGTTCTAAATTCGGGTGTATGAGCAACGACTTCTAATTCAGGCCCTCTCTCACTTAAAACTAAGGAGTAACTTATCTTGCTCAATCCCAATCCATGCGCAATAGGTCTTATGCAAGCATTACACACTTCAGGCGACAACGGTATCTTTAACGGACTCTTTTCTCCAGGCTTAAATGCTGAGGTAACTTTTTGTGCCAAATTTAAAACAAGCTCAGGAGAAGCTTCTTTTTCAAGAAGACCTTCCATCTCCGCTGCCTTCATTTTTTTGGACTCAAATACCCCCTCAATGCGGTTAAGCAAAAGTACTGCTTCAGGAGGACGAAATTCTAAACAAGCATTGGATCCAGCCTTTTCTGCCTCTTCTTGAAATACTCGTGCTACCATCTCGTTTGTCTCAATAGTCAATTTAGTGATAACGCCCTCTAAACGCTTAGCTGTCGATTGGCTGATATATTTCAACTCTGGATTTTCAATAATTTCTCTTAAATATTCCACCCTCAAATTTAAAGGACTTGAGGCTAGTTGGCGTGTTTTCAGAATATCCAATTTCTGATTCGCCCACTTGTCCAAATCCAAATCTCGAAGAGACGGACACTCGCTTCCACCAGTTACAGCAGCCATAAACAACCTCCTTATAGTTAACCATCCATTCAATAAATTATTATACCATTTATCAAATTTTAATAAACACAAAAATAAACACTTTTTTTTGTTGTTTTTTTTATATTCTACCTGCCACAATCCAGCACAAACAAATGTATTCTATTAAAATTAAGGAGTTTTTTATATGCTTTCCTGTCTAGCTTCTCTATGTGTAAGAGGTATGTGGCCATTAAACGATGCTTTGGCCTTAGCAAGTCACACCGTCCCACTATCTGTCGCTGGAAAACAAAGACAGTCCCTTCCTGAAATTAAAAATGGTCCAGTATTTGAACAATGGAATAATTTTACTTCAAAATTTCCAAAAGAAAAAACTGTCAAGTTAGTCCACGGATGGTTACCGATCTGTTCTGTGGCATTAGGCAACTTTTTACTAAAAAATTCTCCAAGAATTGTGGCAATAGATATTGGTTTAGAACATCTTGATCCAAAAGCTGCAATGTGGTTTTGCAAACATGAGTATGCTCATCTTGATCGCAAAATGGGGTCAAAAATGGGGTCAGGCCTGACATTCTGACATTCTTTTTATAAATATGCTAATATCTACCTTATAAGGATGTTCATGGCAATTGGAATGTCAGAATGTCAGGCCTGACCCCGATTTTAAATATGCTAATATCTACCTATAAGGAT
>JABDDS010000114.1 GCA_013287465.1 Chlamydiota bacterium
TTCATTATGCCTTTCTCGTCGGCGCCAAGCCCCGTGGACCTGGAATGGAAAGAGGGGATTTGTTGTTTGAAAACAGCAAAATTTTTGTGACTCAAGGGAAAGCTCTTAATGAAGTCGCAGATCCAAACGTTAAAGTTCTTGTCGTAGGAAACCCCTGTAATACCAATTGCCTTATTGCAATGAAAAACGCTCCAAAGATACCCGTGCATAATTTTCATGCGATGACGATGCTAGATCAAAATCGTGCGGCTTCACAGTTAGCACAAAAGGCTTCTGTTCCAGTAAAAGAAATTTCTCGTATGGCAATTTGGGGAAATCACTCATCGACTCAGGTGCCCGATTTTTTTAATGCTCAGATAGAAGGAGTTCCTGTTCAGAAAAAAATTAGCGATCAATCTTGGTTGGAAAATGAATTTATTGCTAATGTTCAGAAACGGGGAGCAGCAATCATTGCAGCTAGAGGAAAGTCATCCGCCGCTTCGGCTGCAAACGCCGCTATTGACGCAATGCATGCAATCATTCGGCCGACGAAGTCTGGTGAGTGGTATTCAACTGGAATTTTAAGCGATGGCAACCCCTATGGAATTGAAAAGGGAATCGTATTTTCCTTTCCTTGCCGCACATTAGAAGACGGCTCCATAGAAATTGTTGCTGGAATCTCCTTAAATGAGTTTTTAACAAAAAAAATTAAAATTACGGAAAAAGAACTTGTTGAGGAACGCAACATGGTTTTTTCAGGAGGAGTAAAATGACAGATCCTAATGAAGTGCTTTTCACTGTGACTAAAGAGAACCTCGATACTGGTTTACGAGGTTATCCCGTTGGTTATTGTGTGACTTCTTCCGTCACGTCATCGGAGGGCCTTGCTTACGTTGGACATCCGATTGAAAAACTGATTTCCTGGAGTCCTGAATCTGTTATTTACCTTCTTTATTATGGTAAAGAAGGTTCCAAGGAAGAAGTTGCAACATTTACTGCTGATCTACGACGCCGCGCAACTTGTTCATCCGAATTGATTAAGTCCATTCAACAGCTGCCGCGTCGAGGGCACCCGATGAAAATGCTATGCGCGGCTTTACTCATGTGCGGGATGATAGAAGGGAAAAATGATTACAGGGAAGATTGTTTGAATTTAATTGCCAAGATCCCGCAGATAGTGGCTACAGTGATCAATCATCACGCCGGATGGCGTGGTCCGGCTTTGCCAAATCCCGATTTAGGCTACATGGAAAACTTTGTTCATATGCTACAGGTGCCTAATGCCAACACTCATGAACTTACAGAGGTGATGCAGCTGTTTAACATTCTTCATTATGATCATGGAGGAGGTAATTTATCGACGTTTGTCGGAAAAGCCGTTGCTTCTGGACTTGAAGATATGTATGGCTCTATTTCTGCTGCGATGTGTGCTCTCGCTGGACCAAAACATGGACGTGCCAATCAGGATTGCCTTGAGTTTATCGAATCGATTATGAAAGAGGTCGGTGCTGACGCCACTCCAAAGCAGTTGGAAGCGTTAATTCGTCATCGGTTGGCTAATAACCAACTCATTTATGGTTTTGGACATGCCATTTTGCGCGTCGAAGACCACCGCGCAACAGTATTGTATGAAAAAGGATTGAAGAGTTATCCTAATCATCCATTGATAAAGACCGCACAGCTCCTTAGACAAGTAGCTCCTGGAGTGCTTAAGGAAAACCCTAAGATAGCAGATCCTTATCCCAATGTAGATGTGATTTCGGGGACTCTATTAAGCGCTGCTGGCTTTTATTATCCTGAATATTTTACTGTTTTGTTTGCTCTTGCACGTGCAGTGGGCATTTCTATTCAAATTGTGTACGAAAGATGTGAGGCCCGGGATGGTAAAGGAACTCCGATCGTTCGTCCAAAATATATTTATAAGCAAAGGGTTTAAAGTAATGAATTTGAGCGATATTCCATTCGTGTTTAATCGAGCACTATCACTGACGTTTTGTAAGAGGAAATTGTGGTTGATGTTTATAGTTCTTGCCCTCTGCGGACTCCTAGTCGTTTTTTTCCGAGGCCTTTCCATCGGTGCTAATGAGTGGGTCTTGATGAGCTTGAATTTTCTCCCATTCTTCCTCTGTGCAGGAGTGTTGCTTTCAACCGGTATTTTGTTAACCCGTATTTATCATGATGAAGTCAAGCAAAAGCCGATTAGTTATAGCGGGATTTTAAGTCGGTCATGGGAAGTCGTGATTGGGGCTTCTTATTTTTCTATTCCGATTATTCTTGGTTATTTGCTTCTTTGGATTTTTTTAGGATTTTTTCTTCTCCTTAAGCAGACCCCAGGATTAGGAGAAATCTTCGGTATTATTCTCTCTTTTGGTCCATTTTTATTGAATTTAGCCTCTCTTATCCTTTGTCTACTCAATTTAGCGATGCTCTTTTTTGTCACTCCAGTGATTGCTTTAAATGGTCTGAATCGAGTTCAGGTGACTCAGATTTTGGTTAAACGTCTTAAAGAAGATCCGTTTTCTAATTTACTAATGATTGTCTTGGGACTTTCCCCACTGATTTTGGTGGGGGGGTTGCTCATCTTTGCTGCGGTTCTTACAGGACGGCTTTGTTACGTGTGTGTGTCGATCCTTTCAATCAAGTATTGCAGTCTTTTTTTATCATGATTCCATTCACCGCCTTAATCTCCCCAGCGATTATTTTCTTCTTCAATTTTGCAGCTGAGGCTCATGTTCTCAGTCGGAAAATTGAAAAAACTGATTAGGAAGTGTGCTTTTGGGGATATACTTAGGCCAGCTGTCTTTAACAGGTATTACTCAGCTAGCTCTATTTTCCTTAGTGCTTGAAGCCAAAGAGGGTTTTCCATTTCATATTGATGAATGTCGTTTGTTGTATAGGAAAAGCAAATTAATTTTTGTGAATGCGAAATGTAACGCTTTAAGAACTTTGTGACTACTTGATCTTCATTGTTCACTGTAGTTTCAAAAATCACCGAATTAGGAGATATTTCTAAAATATTCACAGTTAAGCTGGCGTTGGGATTCACTCCTCCTGCTCCTAATTTTATTTCACTTATCAAAGTGTCTATATCACTAAGATCGACAATACCATTATTAGATATGATCATAAACATTTCTATATGTTCATTGGTCCCATCAACAACGAAGCTTTCCGGAACATACT
>JABDDS010000115.1 GCA_013287465.1 Chlamydiota bacterium
ATGACACATTTATAGAGTTCAGTGTCCATAGACTTTCAAATGAGAACATGATTGGATGGGCCCAAGTCGCCCATATGACAGATTTAGAATTTAGTCTAGAGTGGATAGAGAATTTCAGTTCACAGCAGGGGGGGAAATTAAAAAAAATTGCAGTTCTTTTAAATCAAGTTATTCATCAGTATTTACTCAGTGAAATTGGAAAAAACTATAAACTAACTTTAGGTGCTATAAGAGGAGCAGCCTCCTATCACTACCGATCTGGATTTTTAACAAACGATGAAAAAACCGATGCCTATTTAAATAGATGTATGTCTGGACAAGTTTTAGATAAGGAAGTCCATGGCAAAATGATTTTATCAATAGAAGGACGCAGATTCTGGCAACAAGAAGTCCTTAAACACTCAATAAATTTTTGACATTCGCCACTCTACAGATATAAAGCCTCTAAAAACAGGGTCAAAAAAAGGGTCAAGCCTGACATTCTGACATTTATTTGAAGTTCATTAATATATTCACGCCCGTTTCTAGACTGTAAGAATGTCAGGATGTCAGGCCTGACCCCGTTATGACCCCGTTATTCATAAAAAATATCTCGTGAAAATTTCTAATTAACTGTTAGACTAGAATTTGGACAAGAAACTGCATTTTTTCAAATTAGAAGTTACAAAAAAAATAAAAGGTTTTTATGGCTGCCGCATTGCCCTTAGTGCCATTTATTGATCGAAATATAAAATTTAATTTAGAACAGCATCTGATCAATATGCGTAAAAGAGATCTGGGGGAAGTGCCTCCTCAATTGGATCTAGGATTATATAAAAATTTATCAGATGTTGTTGTATTTGATAATATAAAAGCGGTTGCCGTGTGTTTTGAAGAAGGCACCCCTAAATCCTATCCGAGTGAATTGCCAAAAAGAGCCTGCTTAGTCGCCTCTGTTTGCTATCCATCAGATACTTTATCCGAACGAATTATTGCTATCTATTCTTTAGCACAGATGCTTGAATTGAAATCGAACAGGCAATTTCTACATCTAAAATGGTGTGTTTTATCATTAAATTGCAGCTACGAATCTAAATTGGCGTGATTTCTATCTATACCGAAAAACATTCAAAAATTGGCATTTCGGCTGCGCCAAAGCCCCAAATAATTGGGTCATAATAGGGTCAAAATATGAATCGGGAAGTTCTCAAATAAACATGTCTTTAAATAGCGTACATCGCCAATCATATTTTGAGTTTCCTGTGGGGACTACCCTCGCTATAGATCAATCTCATCCAGCAGACTCAAGTTCTGCATCCACAAACCCACCCCCTGAAAAAAAGACTGCTCTCGGTCGGAAACGAAACTTCGTTGTACTTGAGGAGACTGCAGCTCCAAAAACAAGAAAAAGAAAAATCGATAGCTCAGCAACTTCTCCAATAACTCCTCCTCTAAAATTTTCAAATAAAAAATACATATTTGGCAGACTGCTTGGAGCTGGAACGCACGGGGAAGTGATTGAAGCTTCTTTACAAAAACAGCCGTTCGCAATAAAAAAATCGCTTAAAAAAGAGAAGTCTGAAAAAGAAGAATGGCTTGTCACAATGTTGAATAGAAGTGGTGCTGAACCAATAGTAAAATTTTATCATGGATTTAATGAAATAAAAGGGGACACTACTATCTATTTTTCAGTTTATGAACGCCTAGATAGGGTACTATCTGATTTCATGTATCCCATAATGACTATTACAACTGCTAGACAAATTTATTCAATCGTTCTCCAGTTAATGGGAGCATTGTTAGTTCTAAAGAAGCACGGAGTGATTCATGGAGACCTTACCACTAATAATGTTGGTATAAAATTAGACGCCAATCAAAATCTGTTAGTTCGTCTTATTGATTTTGGAAATAGCATTAAGGAGCCTAAATTTCAAAAAAACTACAACCATCTAATGACAACTGCTACTTACCGAGCCCCCGAACTCAATTTAAATCGAGTAGATCCCGAAATAAAATCTGTAAAAACTCTAGAAGAATTGAACCCCTATAAAAAAAGATACGAAGACACCATCAGCTATGGTGTTGATATGTGGGGATTAGGCTGCATCGCATTAGAAATATACTCAGGCAGATTTTTAGAATGGAAGACCGATCCAGGCCTAACAGCAGGATTAAAACATAAAAAATTTTCATCTTCAGAAGAAACGATTCTCTCATTGGCACTAGCAGTAGACTTAGTGGGTGAAATTCCAGAAAATATGTGGGAAGGCTCCTGGATAAAAAAAATCATTAAAAAAGAATATCTCACACCAAAAGAAGTTTTTGACAGGATAGGAGCCAGAATTCAATGGAGGCTAGCGGATAAGAGTCCGTTGATCGAATCTATCATTAGACAAGCCCTAAAAATGGATCCTGCAGATCGTTTACAGGCAGAAAACGGAATGAAAGAACTAATATACTGTTAAGATACCATTTTTTAAATACACGGTTAAGGAGCTGGGCAACAATAACTTTGACGATTGGGCCGCGCGAAAGCTCCCGCGGTTGAATGATCGAAAACTGCCCTATATTATAATATTGGGTTGTTTTCGATCATTCAACCCCGGGGCTGTCGAAACCATTGTCCAAATTGAAAAGGAAATTTGAGATCCCCACCTCCTAATCGAATTGCATAATAGGCTAGGAGGTGTTCTATCACAGCAATTAAGTGTTCTTTTGTCATATCAGAACCACTTTTTTCCAAAGCAGTTTTCACAGAAGGAGACCAGCTTCAACTAATGGTAAGTGACGTACATCAAAAAAAGCAGATGGTGGACTGCTTGCTGCTCCGGAGACTAACATACCTATCCTCTTTTATTTGGGTATGACACTAAGCAAGTTCTGATTAAATTGCTAATGGTTTTTGCTGGATTTACAGTAAAAAATCCAGTAAATAATCATACTTGTAAAATATAAATCAATATTTACGAGGAAAGAGCAAACAGGTGATACTGCACTACTCGAAGCTGTTCAGAGAACGGCCTAATTGACGCCGTAAGTTCTCACCCATGCCCAAGGGCTTTTTTACCACGCGAAGCGTTTGGAGTGCGAAAGCCCTCTTTCGCTTTGTTGTGAAAGCGAAAAGGAGCTTCCACACTTCAAAC
>JABDDS010000116.1 GCA_013287465.1 Chlamydiota bacterium
AATAACCTCGTTGGAGTCGCTTCTCATGAAGCTGTAGTTTGGTCTTCGGCCCTCCCCTCTCCATATGGAGTCATCGCATTATCTTCTGCTGAAACCAATGAAGACCCACTACTTACCTATGCACAATCTCTTAATTGGCAAGGTAAAGCTACAGACCCCACAGGCCTAATCTGGATGGGAGCCCGCTACTACAGCCCATTAAGCGGACGTTTCTTAAGTCCAGACCCTCTAGCCTATCCCAATTGCATTGACCTCTACGCATACGCCAATGGGGACCCCATTAACTTCAATGATCCAGATGGACGTTGTGCTTGTTTAGCCTTTCAGACAACTAGTTCCTTTGTAATTGATAATTTTGAAAATCTCCTACCGAGCATTGGAGCTCTTCCATGGTATGTTCTTAAGGATGCAAGAACAAAGCCTATGACAATACAGTCTATAGGCGATTTTTCTACCCCAAATAAAAGAATTCTATTTACAAATGGGGTAGATAATAGTTTAGAAGATGCAATTAAAACAACCTCGCACTTCTCAAATCTAATAAAAAACCATGAAATTACCCTCATTCACAACCCATCACGAGGTCTTATCTTGGACCTTTGCAGATGGTGGTCATCATGTAAATTAAAAAATGATTCTCGAACAGTAAAAGAACTTCATAAAGAGTGGGATGATTTTTTTCTATCAGCTTCACCAACTGCCACATTATTGCAGCTTTGTCATAGTGAAGGAGTTACTAATGTACGAAATGCTTTAATGTCATATGACGAAAATTTACGCAAACGTATTGACGTTATTGCACTTTGCCCCTCCGCATATATTGAAGATAAATATTGCAGATCTATTATTCATTATTGTAACGTATATGATCCCGTACATCAAATGGTGAATGAAGGTTTTTTTCCAGGAAGAAAAAATGTAGTTTTTTTAAAAAAAGAACCAGGGGCATCTATACTTTCTGAGCATAGCGCGCAAAGCCCTAGTCTTACTAATCATTTAACTACAGATATAAATAATTATTTAATGAGATAAAAATGAAATTCAATAAAAAAAGAACATTAGCAATCGTGTTGATTTTTTATTCATTAATATTTATGTATTTATTCATTTTAAAACCATGCTATGAAATTTATTCATCGATTAATAACATTAACGCTACCAATAAAATTATCAACCATTAATGGTTTACATGGAGTTAACTTGGATGAATCAACCTGATAAGCTTAAAAAGGCACAACAAAAAGCTAAAAGACTTGCTACTATAGGTACAGTGCTCTACCTCTTATTTTTTCCTGTATTTCTTTATTTTGTTAGATTTTCCTTCTTTATTTTTGACTCTCCAAGTATCACACAGACTGTTGGGTTTATTTTTGTTTTTACATGGCTAATTTTTCCCTTTACACTTCCCGTGAGCGTATATTTTATGTGGTCTAGCTACATCGATCAAAACTACAAAAAAACTCAATTTTTCTTTGCATTCCCTTTCTATGTTTTTTTTATATGCATCTTAATTTCTGAATTATCCAAAGAGATCGGGAAACTGTAGTAAGCATATGGACACGGTTTATTTTGATCTTTCCATAGTTAGAGTTTTTCATCGTAAAAAAACATTTCGAACACATGTGAAGATCTTTTTTCAAGAATTTTTCTTATCTAAACACAAAACTGCTATTTTTTTATGTGTTTTGGTATTATCATGGAGGTTCCTTTAGTGAATTTATGGAAACATATAACTGTAAACACTAGTATAAAAAATATTCACCTACACTCAATAGGCTCTTTTATGAAAAATTTTATGATCTGCGCGTTTTTACTTATTTTTATTACCGCATGGAACAATACAATGGCTTCAGAAGACAATTTATTTGATCCAGCAACAGCAAAAGAATATCTAGATCTAAACGAGCACGAAAAGGCAATCACATACCTTGAAAAATTCGCTAAACAAGGTTCTGGTGAGGCTCAAGAGTTTCTGGGAGTTTTGTATTATGAAGGTACAGATTCAAATAATAAGTCGGAAAATGGAATTAAAAAAGATTTGTCCAAAGCCCATTATTGGCTTGAAAAAGCAGCTCTTAATGAATATCCATTTGCCCAAAGCATTTTAGGAGTGTGTTACTTAGAAGGAAGAGGAGTTTCGGTTGATTATCAAAAAGCACTTTTTTGGATCGAAAAATCGGCTAATCATCGAAACATCACTGCCTTACATACATTAGGTTGCATGTATGCTTTTGGAATAGGCATTAAAAAAGACAATGAAAAGGCGTTGCACATATTTGAAAGTCCTGAACTTCATGATGATGATATTGCTCAATACCAATTGGCAAGTCTATATATCCGCGGTGAAGGTGTAACAAAAGATTATGCAAAAGCATTTGCTCTTTTAGAAAAATCTGCTAACAACGGATATGATAATGCTCAGCTCGAATTAGGCGTTATGTTTGCGAATGGAGAGGCGATGACAGAACCTGACTTTAAAAAAGCTGCATACTGGTTTGAAAAAGCTGCTATTCAAAAAAATGCAAGAGCACAATATTTCCTTAGTAGATTATATAAAGAAGGAGCAGGCGTACCTAAAAGTGAAAAAAAAGCAAACGCGTGGTTAAAAAAAGCCGCTGTTAATGGGGATGAAAGAGCTCTTAAGGAAATCAATCATTAGTTTTCTGATTGGCTTTACTTCAAAATCTAATATCAAAAAGGGTTTTTGAATGAACGTTAGAGCAAATATCCAATTCAAGCCTCTTAATCAGTCTCATTTTAATTTGATGCTGTACTGGTTCAATAAAACTCATGTGCAGGCTTTTTATTCTCTCAGAACTTGGACCTATGAAGAAGTTTGCAAAAAACTAGAACCTTATATTCGTAGAGAGAATCAAATAAGCAGCTTTATTATTTGTTTGAACGAGCATCCCATTGGCTATATTCAAAGCTATCCTATTAAAGATCATTCTTGGGAAAATCAGGACATATCCGAAGAAGTCATCCAAGAAGCAGCTGGTTTTGATTTGTTCATTTGAGAAGAATCATATCTCAGTCAAGGTTTGGGGAAGCAGATTATTGAATGGTTTTTAGCGGAGC
>JABDDS010000117.1:0-336 GCA_013287465.1 Chlamydiota bacterium
ATTATTTCTGGATTACCTATTCCTGGATTAGAATTCTTAAAGGAAGCCGTACCAACAACCTCTCCTTTTGAATTGCTATTATTCACAACAAAGGACGTGTAAATTTGGTTTGGCCATGCAAAAGGCCGACCGACCAAAGCCTCTAGCTCTAAAGGATTCATATTTGCCTGAATATATCCAACAAAAGAAAATGCAAATAATAAAAAAGATAAAAATGATTTCACATCCACCCCTTTTGATCTGTAAATTAATTATTTTCCAAGTTCTGTCATGATTTCTTTTTTTGTCCTATCAACAATGCGTTGCTCCGCATCAGAAGTTAAACCGTCAGCAGAC
>JABDDS010000117.1:346-2907 GCA_013287465.1 Chlamydiota bacterium
ATTTAATTATCTTTTTCTGTTGATTAATTATGTGTTTTTGTTTTATAAATTAATGGCGATTTGTCCTGAATTTAATCGATTGAGTAAAACAAAAATAAAACATTTTTTTAAAATAGACATAGGAACCTTTATTTTTATAATACTTACAGCCTTGCTGTATAAATGCCTCCATGACATTTGTGCAACAAGGCCAATTTTTTACTCAATCGATTAAATTCAGGACAAATCGCCATTAATTTATAAAACAAAAACACATAATTAATCAACAGAAAAAGATAATTAAATATAATTAATCTATTTCATTGTTATATTTTTTTATTATTCAGAATAAAGAACTTAACTGTTCTTCATGATTACGGATAAGCTGTCTAAGAAACTGTCTTTCTTCGATAGATTTTTTTGAATAGAAACCATGCTTTAATGGAGCTGTGATTGCTTTTTGTTTGCCTTCAATGGTTTTTGGACCGGTTGACATCCCTCCATGTAAACGACAACGTCCATTAGCCATTGCTAACCGTCTGCATGGTTGATAATTATTAGTGCGAGCTTTCGCACCACACTCTCTTATCATGGGGTGCCTCCCAGATTTTTTCCCACTCCCCCTCCTGTATTAAGTGTACTGCCAACAATAGCTTGCCCCCCATTGTTGACTTGGACGTGCTGAACAACGATACGTTGATCCCCTCCCTTTCTGTATTTGGTAAGAGCTTCAATTGTTTCATTATGTAGTCTTAAAAGCTTTATTGCATTCCTTATATGGGATTCACTATGATCTACTCTTGTCGATATTTCCGCTCGTTTTAACTGATGCATTCCTTGCGCATATAAAACAGTTGACTGCATATGTAATTTAGCCTCTGTAGAGTCCTTAGGAGTATTATCAGCAAGAGCTTGTAGTGTGCTATTAATCGTATGGTCATTTTTATTTCTTCTTGGCATGGCATCAACTGCCCTCAAAAAAATCTCTTCGGCTAGCTCCTTGTCTTTTGTGCCGGTTAAATCCTGAAGCAAGCAACCACTATATTCATCTGCAATTGTCAATTCATACTGATTGTCCTCTTTAAACATAACGTGAGCTGAACATTTCCCGGGAAGCTTTTTTCTTATCGGCCCTTTATTATTTTCTGTTGCCTCAGGAATTGCAATATTAGCCTGATTAACGGACTCAATCTGACACTGAACTTCATTTATATTTTCTTTTTCCATCTGTATTTTCCTTTGTTAAATACCTGTGGTTGTTCCAAATGATCGAATACCTGACTGTACCCACGCTCTTAAATCCACACCAAGGGTGTAGGCGTCTCCTGGGCTTTTACCTCGGGGAACAGGATATGCTTTTAAATTCTGATAGGTCGATCGCCAAAAGATGAATGCTTTTTTACCAGCATCGTCAAAATCAAGTGCAAATAATACGCAAGGGGCCTTACGCAATAATTGGTCTATAAAATAATCTGGCTTGAATGTAACACCTCCCAAAGCAATGCAACAACAGATATCAGCAGCATACTGCTGAATAAGTATTGCATCGAGTTCAGCCTCTACCAATACGATAGGATTTTTAACATTACCATATAGAGATGGAGATGACATTCCTCCAGAGACGACATGATATTTAGGGTATTCATCTTCTGGTTTCCAACTATTTCTTCTGATTTTTATTTTTATTGGAGTCACTTCACGAAATGAGGGAATGACAATTCCTTTGGGTAGGCATATAAAACGTGATCCTCCGTCTGCCGATTGATCCTGAAGCCCCCATGACTCACGAGGTTCAAAAAACTCACAAGGATTCCAACCTAACTGAAAATCGATGATACTTTGTTTGACCATCCCCCTGTCCTTATCTTGATTGATTAAAGAAGGGGTAGACAGCAAACACTGATGGCTCTTAGCAATAAATTCAATTGCCTTCTGAATCCATATATCAGATGGGATTGATAAAATTTGAGGAACGAAACTTTCATTGTGACTGAATTTTCTTTTTAAATGTGTGTTTGTGAGTTGCTTTCCTACTTTTGCACAAGCAGATTTATAATCCATCCCCTGAAAGTCGCGACAAAACTGAATAAGGTCTCCGGATCGCAAACAACGTCGACACCAGTAACGTCCGTTATTTCCTTGTTTTGGCCAAATACAAAAGCGATCTGTTCCGCCGCAATCGGGACAATTTGAGTGATATTCTCCTCCATTACGGGAAGCTACTTTCTTTGGATGTATTCCCATTTCTTCTAATAAATCAATAAGGTTCATAATTTCTACCGTGATCATTGTTTTATTGGCGTGATTGGCGTGGCAGGCGTGATTCCCTAGGAAAAAGCTTGTCACGCCAAACAAACATGGTGGCGTGGCAGGCGTGACAATTCAACTGTAATTTAAGTTGTCACATCTGCCACACCAGTGGATTCCCTAAGCGTGACAGTGATTACTCTATGATGCCACGCCTGCCACGCCAATCACGACAAAAAATAGTAATTCACCCATTATTTTCTTCTTCATCAGATAACACCTTGGAAGTAAAGCGGTACACTCGAGAGTTTTTCTTCATCCCTGGTAAACGTTCC
>JABDDS010000118.1 GCA_013287465.1 Chlamydiota bacterium
AATAACCTCGTTGGAGTAACTTTTCCTGAAACAGTGATGTGGTCTTCGGCCCTCCCCTCTCCGTATGGAACAATCGAATTATCCTCTGTTGAACTCAATGAAGACCCATTACTTGCCTATGCCAAATCTCTTAATTGGCAAGGTAAAGCCACCGATCCTACAGGCCTAATCTGGATAGGAGCTCGCTATTACAGCCCCTTAAGCGGGCGTTTCTTAAGTCCAGACCCTCTTGCCTATCCAAATTGTCTTGACCTATACGCGTACGCCAATGGAGATCCCATTAACTTCAATGATCCAGACGGACGTTGTGCTTGTTTAGCCTTTCAGACAACATCTCCATCTACGATTGACGATTCTAAATACCAACGGGTAAGAGACGAATCGATTATTAAATTTAACCAAGATTTAATTGATTTTTGGGAAGAAAACTGTTACCCAGAAAAAACTTCGCACTATGTCGTAGGCTCACGAGAAATTAAAGGAATAGGATTTGGATTTACTAATGGAATTCTTAATACCCGAAAAGATGCTATAGAGAGTACACAACTCATTTCAGATATAACAGGTGGTTGTAAAGTTGATCTCGTATATAATGCCACTGGAGGATTTAATTATGATGCCAGTCGTTATCTATTCTCTCTGGACTATTACGCTTCACAAGCAGTACTAGAGTTACATAAAGTTTGGGATAATTTTATTGATGCGAATGGACCAAATGCACGATACTTACAAATAGCCTCAAGTGAAGGATGCGTTAGCATCCGGAATGCAGTAATGTCTTATGACCCTAAACGGCGGAAACAAATTAGCACTTTATTAATCGCTCCTGGAGGCTATGTAGATGAACAATATTGCCGAAGTGTAATCCATTATACAAGCACTAATGATGTCGTCTACCTCATTGATGCAGAAGGCAGAAAAAGAAATGCTCACAACCTTCGTATATTGCCAAAGCATCCAAATGCCCCTTTATTCGATCATCGTGTTGATAGTCTTACATTTATAGAGCCGCTTCGGACTGAAATAAAAAGATTTTCAGATGAGGATTCAAAATGAATATGATAATTGTTTCCAGTATTGCTATAGTATTATTTTTTTGTAGTTTTTCTTTTTATGATTTTCTCGGTTTTAATCAAAGCGAGTTACCTCCTGTAGATATTGCTGTTGATCGAGTTTTAGATCACACGCTTAGCAATTTACAAAAAAATGAACCAATAATAATGATTGGACTTGGCGGAAGTAAAAATAATTTAAAAAAAGAAACGATACGCATCAGTTTGATGCTAAACAAAGTATTAACAAAAAAAGAATGCAGAAAACTGATTATTAAATGCGCAGAATCGTACCTTAACGACATTAATTCAGATAATGAGTTAAAACAATATTTATATCAATATCCATTTGCTTATAAGAATCTTGAAATAAGTATTTTTCTTAAAAAACCAGATGGTAGCGATATTAACTACCCCGATATCCGGGTTATTTCACTATATAATGACAAAATCTCCTACGATATACAAGATCCTAACTCTAAATACAAATACATAACCAGTCAAGAACCTTACGAAGAGGCTTTACGAATTGTTCAAACTGAAAAATGAATAAAATCAGCATTCCCTGAAAAATGTTTTAAAACACATTTTTGTAAATCAATGCTGAATATTTTAGGGGTGGACCATATGAAATTTCTTATGAAAATACTATCCATAATCGGGATAATTTTTACACTATTAGTACTTGGTTGTTATGTTTTATTTTATACTTATTTTTATTATACATTGAGTTAAATGTCTAATGTTCTTGACTTTGCAAACTTGTTCATTACATTCCAGGAGAAGCAAACCGCAGCTACAATATGCCGAAAAAGAAATGCCACAACCTTCATATATTGCCAAAGCATCCAAATGCCCCTTTGTTTGACCTACGAAAACATCAATATCCTCTCTCAATGAAGAGGTTTCAGGGGTTATAAAGCCAAATCATAAACAATTTTTAATCATTATAAATGAATTTTGGTTTGAGGCTTATCATGTTGCTATCTATTTGAAAAGAGGTGATTTATGGTCAGCTCAATTTAGGTTAAATGGTCTTTATCATCAATTTCTTTTAAAGATGATTGAATGGAATGAATCATCAAAGACTAACTGGAAAGATACTCTCCCCGAACTTGGCAAAAAAATGCACTCCTGGGTTTCTAAAGACACATGGGATGCATTGTATCGATCATTTGCCCATTTTGATGAAAAAGATAGCTGGAATGCATTAGAAAACACGATGAATCTTTTCAGAATTCTAGCTCACCAAACAGCTACGTTTCTCAACTATGATTACCCCCATGAAGTAGATAATCATATTTCAAAATTTATTAATGAACTTAGAGACAAATCATGAAGCAAGTAACTTCTCATAAAGTTGAGGTAAATTCCAATTTTTCAAGCAGCAACAGCCTTGAGAATGCGGTTCAAGAAACTAAAAATAATTGATTGCTTCGCAAGCTCAGCAATCAGTTCATCCTTCTCAAT